>JANNVG010001165.1:0-2117 GCA_031414395.1 Fimbriiglobus sp. | reverse complement strand
CCCCCGGCGGGCGGGGGTGCCGCGGGGGGCGGGGTTTGGGGGGGGCGGGGGGCGGGCGGGGGGCGGGGGGGTGGGCTCCCCCGCGCCCGGGGCCCCCCCAACACCGACCTGGCGCGGGTCGGACTCTCGTTGGGCGGGTCGAGCGGCCGGGGATCGCAACCGGCCACCCGAGTCCCCGAGACTCGTCGCGCCCGGCCACGACGCCCCGCCGCATTCGAGTACGGCGGGGCGTCGCGGTCCGTGACCGGACGCGCTCGACCCGCCCTACAAGACACTGCCGCGACGCCCCGCCGGGTGGCGCGAAAGCGGCGTGTGGGGGAGCGCTTCCACTCCCCCACACGCCGGGCGGACCGCACTCACGTGGCGTCGTCGGTCCCGTCGGGTGTCACTCGCCGACCGTCTCCAGAACGGTCGGCGTGGGCGGCAGCAGGCGGGCGTGCAGGCGGGCCGCCAGCGTGTCGGCGACGTCCGCCGTCGGCGGCGGCGGGCGGTCGGCCAGTTGGCGTTCCACCCACGTCACCAGGTCGGCCGGCCCGCGGCCGGTGCGGAGCACGCGGGCGATGATCACCCGCAGGTGCGGCAACAGGCCGCCGTCGGGCACCGGCCCGCCCTCGCACCGGGTGGCGCGGTCGGCGAGCGCCGCCAGCAGTTCCGGTGAGGGAACGGGCGTCGGATCGCGGGTCGGGGGTAGCATGTTTCGAACCGTGGGTGGGGGTGGGTCAGACGATCAAGTTGTAGGTCGCCGTGTTCGACGTCAGCCCTTCAGCGTCAGCGGTGACGGCCGACACGATTCCGCTGTCCCCGGCATACAGTTGCCCCCCGAACGTGAAGTTGCCGTTCATGTCGGTGGTCACGAACACCCCGTTCGGCTGCAGGCAGGTCTGCGAGCCGGTGATGTGGACGGTCAGCCCGGCCGGGTTCTCGTCCTGCACCGTCCCGCTGAACGTGCCGAAGTTGCCCGTCCCGACGGACACGACAAAGTTGACGATCTTCGGCGGCTTGTTGCCGATCGGTTTCGTGTCGTACTCCGAGCCGGTGTCGGACGGGGGCATCCAGTCGGTCGTCGCCACGGCGTTGCCGAACAGCGAGGACGGAGCGTTGCGGTCGTCCAGGCGCTCGAGGCCGAGGCGGAAGGAACGGGTGAACATGGTACAGACTCCGGGAACCGAGGACAGGAGGGGTTTCTTGCCGGACAGTGGATTGCGAAACGGGGGCAAAAGTGGACATGAATTCCGGAAACTTTCCCGAAATAGTGCGGCGGGTGTCTGCGATCGCGTGGGGCGAAGGGGCGGGCAGGACCATACGTTGATGGAAAGTCCGCCGGAGCCTCCGCAATGAGCACCCCCACCGTCCCGTCACTCTTGCGGGAGGCCCACCGCCTCCGTCGCCACCTGCGGGAGCTGAAAAACGAGATCGACCTCGGCCCGCGGGTGCAGAAGATTCAGGACCAGAAGCTGGCCGCCGCGAAACTGGCCAACGCCGCCCACGCCGAGCACATCCAGAAGCTGAAGCTGAAAATCCGCGACGACGAGGGCACCCTGAAGCAGGTGAACGGCCAACTGGCCAAGTTCGAGAAGCAGTTGAACGACGCCGGCTCGCCGAAGGAGTTCGAAGGCAAGAAGTCCGAAATCCGGCAGGCGGCGGAGAAAGTGGCGGCGCTCGAGGAGGCGATCCTGGGGGGCATGGAGGAGCTGGAGCAGAAGACGGCCGACGTGCCGAACGTGGAGAAGACGTGGGCCGACGCGCAGGCCGAGTTCGAGCAGTTCAAGGTCGACGCGCAGGAGCGGCTGGAGCGCCTGGTGGCCGACCAGAAGCAGAGCGTGACGGACCTGGCGAAACTGGACACCCAACTGCCGCCGGCGGTGAAGCCGCAGTACGACCGGCTGATCAAGGCCTACGGGCCGGACGGCATCGCGGCCATCAGCGGGAAGGTGTGCGGGCAGTGCCGGGTGGGCATCTCGGATCAGGCCCGCGGGGACGTGGCCGCGGGCAAGTTCGTCTGCTGCTCGACGTGCGGGCGGGCGCTCTATTTGGAGAACGTGCCGGCGATTCCCACGGCGGAATGAGTCGGGTGAACCGGCGGCGTGAGCCGCCTGGGTGGGTCTCAGAACCCAGGC
>JANNVG010001164.1:0-1760 GCA_031414395.1 Fimbriiglobus sp. | reverse complement strand
CTCGCCCGCCCTACACAGGAACCAACACAAACCCCGCGGCTTCCACCGCACGCCGGAAGGCCGGATCGCTCATCAGCTCCATTTCCCGCACACGGCGACTCCCATGACCGATACTCGCCGGGCCGTCGCGGTCGGCCAGGGTGTCGTCGGCGTGGCCGGGATGAACCATCAACTCGCACACGTTGCCGCGAGCTTCTCGCAGCCAGCGGGCGAAGAAGTCCGGAGCGCTCACGAACGGCGGGTCGGTGACGCCCAGCAGCGCGTCGTTCCCCGGAAAGCCGGCGCGGGCCTGTCGCTTCGCGGCACCACGGCCGAGCCAGTTCAACACCCACCGCTTCGCCCGAACGCCGGGGACGCGAGCCAGTGTGTTGAACGGTTCACGCACCCGTCGCACGAACGGCTTCGGTATTTGTTCGCCAAGCAACTTCAGCAGCACATCGTTGACCGGGCGGAAGATGTGAATGTGGTGGTGCCCGTTCATGCTCGTCGGCGGGTGGCCCACCAGTTCGACGAACCGGCGGTACTGGGCGGTCAACTCGGTCGCAATTTCCGCCCGGTTCACCCGCCCGCGGAGGAGCATTTTCAGGAACGTGCCGAGCGGGTGAAACTGTCCGCGGGCGTTCACCAGTGTCGGTACAGTTTCCGCCGGCAGCACGGGCGAGTCCATCGTCAGGCACGGGTGCCAGCCGACTTCGAGCCGTTTCCCGGATCGTTCCCACTGCTTCACACCGTCGGCGGCGTGCGGCGAGTTGACCAACAGCACAGTTGACGTGACGACGCCGATGTCGGCCAAGTCGAGGATGCCGCGGGAGGTGGCCGGGCCGACGCCGAAGTCGTCGGCGGTGACGATGAGCCGCCGCATCAGGCCGCCTTCGCTGCGGGAACGGGCACGTTGGCCGCGGCCGGCAGGGTCTTCTTCTTCCACCGCCGGCGGATGGCCCACAACTCGCGGAGCATCTTGAACCCGGTGGTGGTGCTGGTAGTGCTGCCCTCCTCGAACCGCACCGTCACCGGCAGTTGCGTCACCGGCACGCCGGCCCGCTTGCACGCCAGGAGCAGTTCGCAGTCGAACCCGAACCCGTCGCAGGTGAGTTCGGGCACCAACCGCTCGACCACGTCGGCGGTGAACGCCTTCAACCCGGCCTGGGTGTCCGGGTGGCGCAACCCGAGCAGCAACCGGGTAGCGGTGCGGAAGGCCACGCTCTGCACCTTGCGGCGGAGGGCGTACCCGAGCATCCGGTCGGGCAGCAGGAGCATACTGTCGGGGTGGTTCCGTTGGGCGATGGCGGCGGGCGCACCGTCCGTCACCCGGCCGACGACGCTCACGATGTCGTCGAAGTCGTAGGCCAGGTCCACATCCGTGAACGCCCGCACGCGGCCGGTGGCGGCCAGTAACCCGGTGCGGACGGCGTGCCCCTTGCCGCGGTTGGCCGTGTACGCCAGCACCTTCACCCGCGGGTCGCTGTCGGCTTCGGCCAGCCGGTCCAGCCGTTCGGCCGTGCCGTCGGTGCAGCCGTCGAGCACGAACAGCACCTCCCACGGCTCCGCGCGCGACCGCACGAACCGCAGCACCGCCGCCCAGGTGGTATCGATCTTCGGGCCGGGGTTGTACGTCGGCAGAACGAGGCTGATCACGCGGAATCCCTGGGCGACGGGGCTAAGTTAATCGCGGATCGCAGCGACGCATAGCCCAAGATGTGGAGACCTCACCCCCCGTCCCCCACTCCCAGGGGAGAGGGGGGGGTCAAGGCGCCTACCCC
>JANNVG010001163.1:0-3166 GCA_031414395.1 Fimbriiglobus sp. | reverse complement strand
ATCACTCAGCATCCCGCTCGGCATGAGCGACTCGCGGGCGGGGGTGAAGGTGTCGATGTCGGCGGCGGCGAACGTGTGCTCCTTGTTCGTGGCGTCGCGGAGGACCGTCTCCTTCGCGTCGCGTTTCACCAGCACGCCGGTGACGGCTCGGCCGTCGTGCGCCCGCAGGATGTAGCTCTGGTACTTCGCCTCCACGCGGCGGCTGGGCAGCAGCAGGCTTTCGAGCAGTTCGTCCTTCGTGCGGTCCTTGCCGATGAGGGAGAGGTCCGGGCCGATCTCCTTGCCGGTGCCGCCGTGCTTGTGGCAATCGACGCACTTGTTCGCCGCGAGCAGGAACACCGCCTTCCCCTTCTCCGGGTCGCCCTTCAAACTGGTGACGACCTTCGGCCGCGGGTTCGGACCAAGCTTGCGTTCGCCGCCGGATGGGGGAAAGTAGCCTTCGAACAAATCGCGGACGGGGCCAGGAGGCATTTTAGCCGCAGCCGCCAAGAAATCTGTGCGGCACTCCTGGTAAAGGCCGACCACCTGAGCATCAGAAAAGGCGGCTGTGACCGATTTCAGATTCTCGGGGTAGAGTTGGAACGGCAGGTATACCGCCGGTTTTGGATCGTTCATCTCCGCTGACGGTTTGCAGCCTTTGGCGATCCAGTTGCTGATGAGGAATACCCCTTTGGGGTCAGGTAACTCCGACCCGATGTGCGGCATCCGGTCCTTGCCAAACTTCGCCATGCGGTAAGGCAGGGTGCTCTCGAAGTATTTCCCCGGCTTGATAATCCTCGCATCCTCAATCCCAAAATCCCCTCGTGTCGGCTTCACGTCCAGCACTTGCTTCAAATCCGAACTCTTGGTCAACTCGAACGGCACCGACCCGCCGCCGCCGTTGCGGTGGCAGTGCGAGCAGTTGACGTGCAGGTAGCTCCGCGCCCGGTCGTCGAGTTTCGCTTTCTCGTCTGCCGGGTCGGTGTGCTTCGGCAGCTTCGCCGTATTCGCGGCAGTGAACGCTTCCTTCGGCTTCTTCGCCTTGTCGAACCGCTCGATCATGCCGAGGTCGCACATCGTCGCCAACTGGTTTTTGCCGTGTACCGGCTTGTTGAGCTGATCCGGGTTGAACGCGAGCGTGACTTCGGCCCATGGGGTGTGGCACGTCAGGCACTGCGTGCGGCTGGCGAAGCTCCACGCCTGCTCCCGCTTGCCGCCGGGCACCCGCTTGTCGGCCACCGTGAAATACTTCTCCGTCCCGTCGGCCGACACCAACTCCGCATCGGTCTGGTCGTCGCTCCACGCGAACGTGTACGCCTGCCAGAAGGCCCCGTCGTAGTGCAGCAGTTGCGTCTCAACGCGCTTCGTCTTGCCCGGTTCGAGTTCGAGGGTGAGCGTGCGGCCGAGCACCGAGTCCTTCGGGAACACCTGCGAGAACGGCAGCCACTCGACGTAGCCGATCTTCTGCCGCTCGTCGTGCCACTTCACGGCGTCCTTGTTCGGCAGCGCCACGAACCGCTCGCTCGTGGCACCGTCGGCCCACGCCTGCACGTTCACGCTGAACGGGTAGACGCCGTCGGCCAGCTTGTGGTCCTTCACGTTGCCGAACAGCCCGGTGGCGCTCAGCTTCGTCGGGAACGCCTTCGGGTCGTAGGCCGGCTTGGTGTTCTTCTCGAAGGTGTAGATCAGCCCGGTGTCGTAGTCGGCGAAGAAGAGTTCCCCCGCGTTGTCCTCGCCGAAGCACGCGCTGCGGATGGTAGGATCAACGAGATCCACCAACTCTGTACAGCGGTCGCCTTTCACCGTCGCGGCCCAGACGCGCTTCGTCATGTAGTCGCTGAACACGTACTTGCCGTCGAGTTCGGGGAACTTCTTCCCGCGGTACACGTACCCGCCGTTCACGCTCGCCGCCTGACTGTGATCCAACTCCACCACCGGCGGGGTGATCGTCGGCGTCGGGCCGGGGTCGAGCGTCGTGTTAATCGGCTGTCGCCCCTCGGTCACGCTCCACCCGTGGTTGCTGCCCTTGCTCAACTTGTGGACCATCTCCCACGCCTCCCAGCCGACATCCCCCACCCACAGGTCGCCCGTCTTGCGGTCGAAGCTCATCCGCCACGGGTTGCGGAAGCCGTAGCTCCAGATCTCGGGGCGGACCGTTTTGCCCTGGTGTTTCAGGTTCACGAACGGGTTGTCTTTGGGGATGGCGTACTGCTTCCCCTCTTCCTTGCTGTTGATGTCGATGCGGAGGACCGACGACAGCAGGTCCGAGCAGTCGGTGCCGGTCTTCAATCGGTCGGGCGGGTTCGGGTCGGCCGCATCGCCGGTACTGATGTACAAATAGCCATCGGGTCCGAAGTGTAGATCCCCGCCGTTGTGCCCGCCCTGCGGGTAGGTGATGACCACTTCCTCGCTACCGATGTCGAGTGTGGGAGTCTTGCCCTCGTCGGCGATCACCTTGAACCGCGACACGCGGGAGCCGTCGGGCAGGATCTTCTCCGGGTCGAACTGGCCCACATTCGGCCCCTTCTTCCCCTTCAGCGTGTAGCAGACGAAGCACGTGCGGTTCTTCGCGTACTCCGGGTGGAACACGAGACCGTAGACCGACTCGAACTCCTTCGCGGCCGGGTTCGGTGTGAGCTTGGTCCAGTTCGCTTTCAGGTCGGCGAACAGCTCCGGCTTGGCGTCCGGCAGCTTCGGGTTGAGCGTGAAGATTTTGCCGTCTTGTTCGCCGACGAACAGCAAGTCGGCGGCCGGCATCCGCGCGATGAGCAGCGGGTGATTGAACTTGGCGGCCGGGTAGATTTGCTTGGCGGCGTAGGGCGGCGGCGGCTCCGGGCTGCCGGTCACTTTGCCGGCGGTCCACGGCACGCGATCCGCGGCGACCACCGAGGCCGTGAGAAGCACGGAGAGGAACAGAGTCCGCATGGGAGAGAACCCGGCGAGATGGGGAGAGGGCATGATAACCGAATCGGCAAAGAAGAGCTAACCACAGAGGCACAGGGACACAGAGAAGACAGGAGAGTGGGTTCCGGACTGAACTCTCTTCTGTCTTCTCTGTGTCCCTGTGCCTCTGTGGTTAGCTCTTTTCCCCACCCGCCTACTTCTTCCCCATGCACAGGAGGAAGTTGTTGGCCGGCTTCTCCAAATCATCCGTGCGGATGAACACCGCCCCGCCGCTGATGGCCGG
>JANNVG010001162.1:0-3734 GCA_031414395.1 Fimbriiglobus sp. | reverse complement strand
CGCATCTGGCCGCGATCGGCGGAGCAGCTGTCGTGCTGTCGTCGCCGTTCCGCCGCTGCCTGGAGACCGCCGACGCCATCATCGCCGCCTATCCGGCCGCCATCAGCCGGTTTTCAAGCGCCCGACTCTCTCCTGTCTTCTCTGCGTCTCTGCGGCTCTGCGTGAGATTCTCTGATTCCCTCTCGTGCCCTCATGTGCCCTCGGCGGTGAAATCGTCTTTCCCGAACACCCACCCTGTGCGCGATTTCACCAGCCGGAACCGCCCGCGGAGGTGCGTGCCGCTCAGCCGCACGCGGATTTCGACTTCGGTCATCGTTTCCCACACCAGTTCGCCGGCGTCCCAACGCCGGACGTGTCCGCGGTTGCCGGACACTGGCCCTACGTAATCGAGGTACGCCAGCCGGTGATCGGAGTTGGGTTCGGCAGGAACGGGGGAAGTGAAGTCGAACGCGGGCGGCAGCCGCCACGCCGTCAGCACCCCGTCGCGCTCGAGGAGCAGGTCGCGGTGCGGGTGCGGCCAGTCGTGATCCAGAACGACGAACCGGGGCATGGCAGAATGGGCGAACCCCGACCCCAACGTCGGCGGGTGCGATCCAAAACTTGGTCGCACCCAAAGAAGTTGTTGTCGGGGTTCGCCAAGAGGGGTCACTCGCTACAGCAGGCGATTTTCGCCTTGCTCTTGGTGGCGGGCACACTGGACAGGCCACCGCCGCAGGCAGCGAAGGCGTCGGTGTCCACCGGCTTCGCGGTACAGGCGGCGCAGCAGCCCACACTGTCCGAACTGTCCACCGGCTCGCTCGGGCACACGCCGTGGCCGCAGCACTCCTCTTGAATGGCCGCCACGGGACACTTGCTGCCGCACCCGCTGTCACTCGGCATCGCCACGTACACGCCGATCCCGATCACCGCCAGGGCCGCCACCGCGCCGGCCACGATCTTCAGCAACATGGTCTGCACTCCGTTCGGGGTATGGGAAGTGAACCCGCCGCACTGTCGCCGGCCTCTGTGAGGCCGGTCCGGGGTCACAGACCCCGGCTACAAGTGAGTCCGGGGTCACAGACCCCGGCTACGAGAGAATCCGGGGTCACAGACCCCGGCTACGAGAGAGTGTAGCCGACCGCGGTGGGAAATGCCCACCCAAAAACGCCCGCGGGGCGGACGGCATCGGGTTCCCCCGACACCGCCCGCCCCGCGGGTTCGACGTTCGTTACTTCCCGCTGATCGGGGCGAGGATTTCGTCCACGCTGCCCAGGGTCTCGGTCTCGGTCTTGGTCGTGGCGCGGCCGTTGTCCAGGTCGTTGCGGGCACGCTTCTCGGCCATCTTGTCCCGCAGTTTCTCGATGCCGTCGCGGACTTCGCTCAGCTTGCTGTCGTCCCGGTGGTACTTGTTCTTCATGCCTTGCAGCTTGAGGGCCTTGAACTCGGCCTCGATGCCGTCCAGGTCGGCCGACAGGGTGCGGCGGAGGTTCTGGATTTCGTCCAGTTGGCCGTACAGCACCGCCTTCGACTCCTCCCGCACCTTGAGGGCGGCTTCCATGTCGGCCACCATCTTCTCACGCTTGCCCACGCTCTTGGCGTCGGCTTGCAGCTTCTTCTTGGCGTCGTCCACGTTCAGGCTCACCTTGCCCACGGACACCTTCTTGTTGTTCTCCTCGGCGTCCTTGATCAGGCCGCCGAACGCCACGGCCGCGTTCCGCTCGCCTTCCACGGCCGCCTTCAGCTTGTCGGCGTCCTTCCGCAGCTTGTCGGCGGCGGCGATCTCTTTGGCCAGGTCGTTCTTGATGGCGCTCTCCTCGCCGTCCAGTTGGGCCACTTCGCCCTTCAGCCGCTTGATCTCCTGTTCCGGGTCGGTGTTCTCGTCCGCCCACGCCTGGATGTTCTGCTTGGCGTAGGCCAGTTGCTTCTTGGCGAACCCGAACCCGCCGACGAGGGCCAGGCCAAGGACCGCGATCCCGCCGAACAGCATGACTTTCTTCAGTTTCATTTCAGTCCCTCGTAAACGCTTGTGTGGGAACCAGTTGGGCTGGTGAATCCGGAGCGGCCGAGGAGCGTTCGTGAGTGGCTCCGGTCCGGCGGACATGAAGGGATTCGCGGGCCGGCGGGCGGGATTTGACGGCGGACGGGATTTCCGGCGGAATTTTTTGAACGGCCCGCAGAGGCGAGTTCAAACGCGGGCCTGCCAGATGTCCGGGTTGCGACTGGCGTGGAACACCGAGATGACGCGAACGCGGGTCGCTTCCTCGCGGTAATAAACGCAATACGGGAAGTTGTGGACGACACCCCGGCGGACGTCCCCGAACACCGTCTGATGGGCACGCGGAGACACGGAAATGCTGTCGAGCACGACCTGAACGGCGTCGGCGAACTCCTCACCCTTGCCCGCCCGCCGCCGCTGGTAGAAGTCGTAACCGTCGTCGAATTCTTCACGGGCTTCCGGGTCGAGGACGACGGGCAAGCTCATTTCGCCCACCTCGCCCGTGCGTCCGCCCGGACTTGCTCCCACGAGATGCCGCGCGCCGGGTCGGCGTCGGCCAAGCTGAGCCGACGCTCCAACTCGGTTTGAAGGTCGGCGGGCACGGGGGACTGATCGACGGCGTCGTACACACTCTCCCACAACGTCCCGGCGAGGGCCAACCGCTCGTCCGGGGTGAGTGCGGTCAAGCCGAACTGTTCGAGGGTGAGAGGCACGAGAGGTCTCCGGCGGGTGACTTCAGTTTACTTCACCGGCAGGTCCTTCGGCAACGCCGGCTTGGCGTCCTTCGGCAGCGGCATCTTCTCCTTCAGCTTGGTCGTCGTGTTCTCGGTCTCCCCGCCCGTGCTCAGGAACCAGCGGTCGGCCGCTTTGGTCAGCCCGGCGTCGATGTTCGTCACCGGGTTGCTGTCGGCGGTGAACCGGGCTTCCACGGCGGCTTTCCATTCGCCCTTCTCGGACCGCACCCAGGCGTTGCCGTACTCGGCCGTCCGCACTTTGGTGGTGCTCACCGTGTCGCGTTTGAAGTCTTCCACGAACGAGTAGTACCCGCCCAGTTTCTTCTTGTCGGTCACGGTGCTGAACGTGGTCATGTGCAGCCACTCCTTCTTCGCCGCCAGGTACAAGTAGCCGGCGAACGCCACGCGGTCCTTCTCCCCCGTCACCTCCTCGGCCGTCACCAGGAAGCGGTAGGTGTCGCCTTCCTTCCAGTCGAAGTCGTAGAAGCTCTGCCCGCCGGTGCCCTCCCCGCCGAACCGCCCGACCCGCACGCCTTCGCCCTTGTGCAGGTTCTTCACCCGCTTCTCTTCCGGCACCTTCTTCGGGTCGTCGCCGCCGGCCGGATCCCACACGCTGAAGATGGCCAACTTCTTGCCGTTGCCCAGTTGCTGGATGCCGAAGTACCCGCTGTTGAACCCGGCGGCGCAGAAGTAGGTGCCGTCGGCGGATTCGCGGACGGTCGCCTCGACGTAGAAGGCGGTGCCGGCGTCGGCCGTGTACCCGACGTGGACCGACCGGCAGGCGATGCCCTTCAGCTTCTCGTCGGCCGGGGCGAGTGCGGGGAGGAGCAGCAGGGCGAAAAGGGGGAGCGTGTGGCGCATGGTGGAAAAGGTCACAAAAGGAGGGACACGGATGACACAGATCAGGATAAATCGAGCGTCTCACGCAGAGCCGCAGAGACGCCGAGAAGACAGGAGACAGGGTTGGGAAAACGTCGTCCTTGCCCACCTGATTCTCTCGGCGTGTCTGCGGCTCTGCGTGTGGT
>JANNVG010001161.1:0-4759 GCA_031414395.1 Fimbriiglobus sp. | reverse complement strand
CCCCGGGGTTTTGGGCGGCCCCGCCCGGGGGGGGCGGGGGGTCCCTGGGGCCGACTTCCGCGCCGATACGGGGGGCTACCTGTGGCGCGCCCAAACCGCCGACACCGGGGCCAACCGCCTGTTCGCCCGACGCGCGAGCGAGGGGCCAACCGCTGAAGCGGAAAGACAGGTGGCGATGGGTGGCCGTTCGCTCACTGATTGTTCGGGAAGGCGGCTGGTCCCTCGCTCGCGCGTCGGGCGAACAGGTTCAGGGCCTCGCCGAGGTCGTTCTCTGTCGGCCAACGTCAGCCGGACGATGCCGCTTCGGATCGCTAGGTTGAACCGTTGTTGTCTCGCCGTCATTCTGACACTGTTTCTTCCGGACCAGCGAAGATGGTTCCGGAGGGGGGTGTGGGTGTCGGCCGGAACCAATGAGAGCCGTTAGACCATTTCCGGAGACTCTCCCGTGGGCGTCGTGGTGCAGAAGTTCGGCGGGTCGAGTGTGAAGAACGCGGAGCGGCTGATGGAGGCGGCCCGCAAGGCCATCCGCGCCAAGTCCGCCGGCCACCAGGTCATCGTCGTCGTGTCGGCCCAGGGCAGCACCACCGACGACCTGATTGCCAAAGCCGCCGAGATCACCGCCACGCCGTCGGCCCGCGAGATGGACATGCTCCTCGCCACCGGCGAGCAGATCAGCATCGCGCTAACGGCGCTCGCCATCCAGGAACTGGGCGAGAAGGCGGTCAGCTTCACCGGCTCGCAGATCGGCATCGTGACGGACAGCACCCACCGCAAGGCCCGCATCAAGTCCATCGACACCCGGCGGCTGAGCGAAGCGTTGAGCGGCGGACACATCGTCGTCGTGGCCGGGTTCCAGGGCATCGACGAGTTGGGCGACATCTCCACCCTCGGCCGCGGCGGGAGCGACACTACCGCCGTGGCCGTCGCCGCCGCCATGAAGCAGGCCGGGTACGACGTGCAGTGCGAGATTTACACCGACGTGGACGGCGTGTACACCACCGACCCCCGCATCGTGCCCGACGCCCGCAAGTGCGACGCCATCAGCTACGACGAGATGCTGGAGATGGCCAGCATGGGCGCGGGGGTGATGCACAGCCGCAGCATCGAGTTCGCCAAGAAGTTTGATGTGCCGCTGATGGTGCGGAACGCGCAGTCGGACGCCGTGGGGACGTGGATCGTGCCCGAAGCGGCGTGGATGGGCGAGATCCCCGTGTGCGGGGCGGCGCTGGCGGCGGACGAGGCCCGCATCACTCTGGAAGGCGTGCCCGACCAGCCGGGCGTGAGTCACGCCGTGTTCGAGGCACTGGCGGGGGCGAACATCGCCGTGGACATGATCGGCCAGAGCATCGGCGTCGGCGGGCGGGCGACCATCGGGTTCACCGTCATCAATGCCGAACTCGACCGCACGAAGAAGGTGCTGGCGCCCATCGTGGCCGGGCTGGGGGCGACGATCAACGTGACCGAGCGGGTGAGCAAGGTGAGCGTGGTGGGGGCCGGGATGCGGACGGTGTCGGGCGTGGCCGAGCGGATGTTCAACGCCCTCGCGGCCGAGGGGGTGAACCTGAAGATGATCACCACCGGCGACATCAAGATCAGCGTGCTGATCGAAGAGGACACGTCGCCGGTGCCCATCGAGGGGGAGGAGCCGGCGGCCACGGAGAAGATCAAGAAGGCGCACGAGGAGAGCAAGAAGGCGGTGCGGGGGCGGAAAGCGCTGCGGGCGGTTCACAAGGCGTTCGGGCTGAACCTGCCGCGGAAGGGGGCCGGCCTGCCGACCGACACGGCCACGCCCGCCGGCAGTGTGCTGCGCCGCTCGCCACTGCTGTCGTCGGACTCCACCGCCCGCGAAGCCGCCGTCGCCAGATTGGATGGCATGGAAGACGTGCTGGTGAGCGGGGTTCACCTGAACGCGGACATGGCCCGCATCACAGTGTTCGATTTGCCGGACGCGCCGGGCCACTGCTCCCGCGTGTTCAACGCCGTCGCCGCCGGCGGCATCCTGGTCGACACCATCGTGCAGAACATCACCGGGCCGGGCACTGCGGAGTTGACGTTCACCGTGCCGAAGGCGGACGCGACGAAGGCCGAGAAGCTGGTGGGCGAACTGCTCGCGTCGTTCGGGCACGCCTGCCGGGTGGAGAGCGATGCCAACATCGCCGTGCTCTACGTGCTGGGCGTGGGGATGCGGACGCACACCGGCGTCGGCCGCACCATGTTCGGCGCACTCGCGGCGGCGGGCATCAACATCGAGATGATTAACACGAGTGAAGTGTGCATGGGGGTGGTGATCGACGCCGCCCGCGGGGCCGAAGCGATGGCCGCCCTGAAGGCGGTGTTCAAGGTGTGACGATCAGTCCACCCGCCCCCGCCAGGCCGAGGCCCGCTGGTGGCCATGCAACACCGCCAGCACTTCGACGCGGTTCGAGGGGAGAATGACGAAGTACACGACGTGCTTGAACTTCTTGACCCGGACGGCCCGCACGTCTCGCCAGAGGACGCCATAGATTTCGGGGTTCGTTTCGAGGCGAGTGAAGACCTCGCGCAGCCGGAACACGAACCGCTGGCCTAATCCCGCCAGGCGGGTGTTCAGGTCGAACACGATCTCCCGCACGTCGTCATCGGCGAGCGGGCGCAGGATGACGAGCCAGTTCATCCCGCACCCTCGAGTTCTGCCAGCACCTCGCGCCACGGCCGGCCGGCACCGGGGTTCGTGTCCGCGTCGGTTCGTCGCCTTTCGATCTCTTCCAGGTGCCAGGAGGGCACGTCCGACGGCCCGACCTCGTCGGGCAGGCTCTCCCACAGTTCGCCCAGCAGCGCCAGCTTCTCGGCCACCGGCCATTCGGCGATGCCGAGTTGTTCCATCTTCGACATGTGTGCCCCTCGCGGGTCGATGACTTCAGTTTACACTACCCCACCCGGCCGATCACGCACTTCAGGTACGCCCCCTCGCGGCAGGTGGCGCTCACCGGGTGGTCGGCCGCCGGGCCGCGGCGGTCGAGGAACTGGAAGTCCCGCTTCTCGCCCACGGCGGTCTGCGCGATCACCTCTTCGAGCATCTCCATCGTCACCAGCCCGGTGCAGCAGCACATCACCAAGATGCCGTCGCGGTCGAGCAGCTTCAGCCCCTGTTGCACCAGCCGCCGGTAGCCGCGGAGGGCTTGCGGCAGGGCGTGCTGGTCGCGGGCGAACTTGGGCGGGTCGAGCACCACCACGTCGAACTTGCGGGCGGCCGCCACCATCGAATCGAGTTCGTCGAACACGTCGTTCTTGGTGAACGTCAACTGCGGCAGCCCGTTCAACTCGGCGTTCCGCATGGCCAGCATCACCGCCCCCTCGGACGAGTCCACGCACACCACCTCGCTCGCCCCGGCCCTCGCCGCGTACACCCCGAACCCGCCGCTGTAGCTGAACGCATCGAGCACCCGCTTGCCGGCACAGAACTTCGCCACCGCCGTGCGGTTGTCCCGCTGGTCGAGGTAGTACCCGGTCTTCTGGCCTTCCACGAGGTTCACGGCGAACTTCAGCCCGTTCTCGCTCACGACCATCTCGGCCGGCGGCGGTTCGCCGCACAGCAGGCCGTCCACGAGCGTCACGCCTTCCAGCTTGCCCACGCCCTTCTCGATCTTGCGGTACACGCCCCGCACGCCGAGTGTCTCCTGAACGATCTTGCCGATCATCTCTTGCCGTTCGGCCAGAGCGAAGGAGTTGAACTGCACCGCCGCCCACTCGCCGTAGCGGTCGATCACCAGCCCGGACAGTTGGTCCGCTTCGCTGAACGCGACGCGGTACGCCGAATCGGGGGCCGTGTTCAGTTTCAGCACGTCGTGCCGCAGGTCGATGGCCCGTTGCAGCCGTTGGCGGAAGAAGGCTTCGTCCAGCACGGCCGACTCGTCCCACGAGTAGAGCCGCACGCGGATTTTGCTGTGGCTGTTGAACAGCCCGCGGGCGACGAACGTGCCGACGTTGGACATCACGTCGACGACTGCCCCGTCGGTCGGGGCGCCGTCCACGCGGTCGATGGCGCCGGCGAACACCCACGGGTGTCGGCCGAAGAACGGCTGGGCGCGCTTCGGCTTGAGGACGATCTGACCGGCGACGGCGGAAGACGGGGGCACGGATGGTTCCTTGATCGGGCGAGCGGGGGGCGTCAGCCCCCTGTTGTGGAAATGCAAACAGGGGGCTGATGCCCCCCGCTCGCCGGGAAGTCGGTCGTTACGCGCCCTGCTGGATGGCACGACGGAAGTAGTCCAGCCCGCGGTCCAGGTCGGTCGCCCCGGCCCGCGACTCCACCAGCGCCCGCGTGCGCAGCAGCAGCTCGCTCTTGTGGATGGGCTTGGTCATGAAGTCGTCGGTGCCGGCGTCGATGGCCCGCTCGATGTCGTTCGCCTGATCCAGGGCCGTCACCATCAGCACGCCGATGCCACGAGTGGCGGCGTCGGCCCGCAGTTTCTTGCACACCTCGAACCCGCTCAGTTTGGGCATCATCACGTCGAGCAGGATGACGTCCGGCACCCACTCGCGGGCCACGCTCAGCGCCTCCTCGCCGTTGGCCGCGAGTCGGGTGTCCCAGCCGGTGCCGTCCAGATACGCCTCCAGCAGTTCGGCGTTCTGCACGTTGTCGTCGGCAATGAGCACGCGGGGCATGGCGGTGGTCTCGGCGGAAAGGGTATTGTAGTGTTGTTGAGGGGACGCGAGCGGGGTGAGAAGACCGGACGCGGGGGGAGCCGAACACGAAAAAAAAACCCCAGCCCCCCCGGCC
>JANNVG010001160.1:0-1858 GCA_031414395.1 Fimbriiglobus sp. | reverse complement strand
CCCGCCCTACATTCGGCCACGTCACATCAGCCTTCGCCCTTGCTTCCCCGCCGCTTCTGCCAGGAACGCGAACAACGGCCCCGCCATGTGGTCGAAGTACGCCCACGAGTGCCCGCCGGCAGAGGTCGTTAAATCCGCCGTGTGCGGCACGCCGACCGCGCTCAGCTTCTCGTGCAACCGATCATTTCCACGATGCCACTCGTCGGTCGGATCGCACGCGAACCAGACGTGCGGCGGGAAGTGCGTCGGGTGGACGTGCAGAACGGCGGTATCTTGCCGGCACGCCTCGCGGGTGCGGTACATCTCATCAATCGGCGTGCCGCGGCCGTACCACTCGTGGTAATCAAACGCCCCGGCCACACTGCCGACCACCGGGAACCGATCCGCGTACTTCAGCCCCAACCGGATTGCCCCCTGCCCGCCCATGCTGATGCCGGCGACCGCGATCACCCCCGGCCACCGCGCCGCCATCCACGGCCGCACACTGTTTAACACGTGCTGTTCCGGTGAAATGAGCGGGTCGAACTCGGCACACACGCGGTCGGCCCACCAGCCCCGCCCGCCGAACGGCTCGCAGCACGCCACGCCGTGCCGGGACAGTTGCTCGGTGTATGCGGCGTTCGTGGAGATGCTCTCCATGCCAACGGGGTGCAGGAACAGCAGCGCGAACCGCCGCAGGGCCGGCGGCTCGAACACGTGCGCCGGCTTCCCGGCGACTTCGATGGCAGACCAACCGGGGAGCATGTGTGTGACTCGATGCGGGTCGGGCGGCTGTTAGCCCGACGCGCGAGCGAGGGGCCAGCGACTGAACGGACACCCGGTG
Source organism: Fimbriiglobus sp. (assembly GCA_031414395.1). Lineage (GTDB taxonomy): Bacteria > Planctomycetota > Planctomycetia > Gemmatales > Gemmataceae > JALHQU01. Next base: position 1,035 of record JANNVG010001160.1, on the reverse strand, counting down.
CGCGACACACGCCCAACCGCCTGTTAGCCCGACGCGCGAGCGAGGGGCCAGCGACTGAACGGACACCCGGTGCGCGAATCACAGCCGGCCGACCTGTGACGAGTGCCACTTGTCCGTCGGGTCTCCGGCCCCTCGCTTGCGCGTCGGGCTAACAGGCGGTCTCCGGCCCCTCGCTCGCGCGTCGGGCGAACCGGCGGTCGCGTCGGGTGAGGTCGCCACCCCCTCACACCCACTTCTTCCACTTGAAGAACACGAACGCGCTGACGGCCGCGAGGGCCATCAGCCCCAGGGCGAACGGGTAGCCGTACTCCCAACTCTTCTCCGGCAGGTTCTCGAAGTTCATGCCGTAGATGCCGGCGATCAGCCCGCACACCAGCCCGATGGTGGAGATCATGGTGAGCGTCTTCATCACCTCGTTCAGCTTGTTCGAACTGGCCGCCAGGTGCGACTGCATCAGGTCGCTCACCATCTCGCGGGCGCTCTCGATCAGCTCGGTGTACCGCACCAGGTGGTCGTACACGTTGCGGTAGTACACCAGCTCGCGGGCGTCCACCAGCTTGAACTCGCCGCGGATCAGGCGGGCCAGCACCTCGCGCTCGAGGATGAGCGTCTTGCGGAGGAACGACACCTGCCGCTTCAGCGACAGCAGGCGGGCGAGCAGTTCGGCCGACGGGCGGGTGAACAGCTTCGTCTCCAGCTTGTCCAGTCGGTCGGTGATCCGCTCGACCACCGGGGTGTACTCGTCCACGATGCCATCAAGAATCAGGTGGAACACGTAGTCCGGCCCGCGGCCGAGGCCGTCGGTATGCCGCGCCAGGTACTTCTGCCCGTCCGAGACGCACGGCAGCGGGGCGTAGTGGTGGGTGATGAGCACGTTGTGCGTGAGCACGGCCGAGAGCTGCGGGCGGAGGCGCCGCCGCGGTTCCCACGCGGCGCGCCCCCCCCGGGGCGGGGGTTTGGGGCCCCCCCCCGGGGGGGGGGGGGGGGCGGGCAAGCGCGGGGGCGGCCCCCCGCCCCCCGCCCGCGGGCGGGGGG
>JANNVG010001159.1:0-19933 GCA_031414395.1 Fimbriiglobus sp. | reverse complement strand
TCCTCGCCGGCGGCCGGGGCGACCGCGAGGACGACCTGCGGGGGTTCGAGTGGCACCTGCTCGACCGCGCCGCCGCCCCGGTCCCGCACCGGGTGGTGGTCCAGTTCCGCCGGGCGGCGACCGCCGTCGCTTACGCCCCGGACGGGACGCGGGCGGCCGCCGGCGGGGAGGACGGGGACGTGCTGGTGTTCGACCCGGCCGACGGGCGGGAGGCGGCGCGGCTGCCGCACCCGGCGGCGGTCGAAGGGGTGGCGTGGTCCCCGGACGGCAAGCGGCTGGCGACGGCCGGGGCGGACGGGGTGGTGCGGGTGTGGGACGCCGGTCGCTGGGACCGTTCGGCCGAGGTGATCGGGCACGCCGGGCGGGTGCAGGCGGTGGCGTGGTCCCCGGACGGCGGGCGGCTGGCATCGGGCGGGCGGGACGGCACCGTGCGGGTGTGGGACGCGGCCGCCGGCACCGGCCGGCGGCTGGCGGAGGTGGGGGAGTCGGTGCGGGCGGTGGCTTGGGCGGCCGACGGGCGGTCGCTCCTGGCCGGGGGCGATCCGTCGCGCGAAGACGCTGCCCCCCTGCCCCGGGTGCTGGACGCCGCCACCGGCCGGGGACTCGGTTCCATACCGGCCCCGTACGCGACCGTGGCCGTCGGGTTCGCCGCGGGCGGGCGGGCGTTCAGCGCCCACCGGGACGGCACCGTCCGGGTGTGGGTGCCGAACGGACGCGGCGGGTGGGAGGAGTCGGTCGGGGAGCGGATCGCCCTCGCGCACCCGCGGGTGCACGACGCGGCGGTCGGCCGGGACGGGCGGGCGGTGGTGGTCTGCCAGGACGGGATGGCGACCGTTTGGCGGCTCGCCCCGACGGGGCGGGCGGCCGTCCTCCGCCCGCCCGGCGGCGGGCGGGTGTGGACGGGGGCCGTCGCCCCGGACGGGAAGCAGGTGCTCACCGGCGGGGCGGACGGGGCGGTGCGGGCATGGGGAGTGGCCGCCGAGGCCGATCCGCTCGCCGCGGACGGGCTGCCGGGTGTGAGTTGGCTGGCGTTCGGACCGGGCGGCCGGGTGGCGGGCGGCGGAGTCCACGGCGGGTGGCGGTGGGCCGTCGGGCCGGACGGGGGGTTACGGGCGGAGGGCGAAACCCGCCTCGGCCTGGCGGCGGGAGGCTTCGACCCGGCCGGGCGGCCGATCGGGGTCGACCTCTCCGGCCGCCCCGGCGGGTGGGACGGACCCGCCCAACCGCCCGGGCTCGACCCGACCCCCCCGCTGCCGGCGGCCGTCGCCCCGGACGGGGGGTGGGCGGTGACCGCCGGCCCGGAGCGGATCCTCCTGCACGCGCTGCCGCACGGGCCGACCCGGGAGATTCCCGTCCCTGGGCGGCCGACCCTGCTGGCGGTCGGAGCGGACGGGCGGGTGGCGGGCGTGTTAGCCGACCGGACGGTGCGGGTGTGGGTGCCGCCCGCCTGGGACGAGGCCGACCGCCGCTCGTACGCCGACCTCCCGTCGGCGGTGGCGGTCGGGGCGGACGGGCGGGTGGCGGTGGCGGGCGGCGGGTCGGTGCACGTGTGGGGCGGTGGGGCGGAGGCCCGCCGGTTGATCGGCCACCACGGGGGCGTCGGGGCGCTCGACTTCAGCCCGGACGGGCGGACCCTGGCCGCCGGCGGGGGGGATGGGGCGGTCCGGCTGTGGCGGCTCGACACCGGGTTCGAGGCCCTCGCCCTGACCGCCCACCGCGGGCCGATCACCGCCGTCCGGTTCAGCCCGGACGGGCGGTTCCTGGCCGCCGCTTCGAGGAGGGGCCAGACCGATCACCGGCTCCAACTGTACGACGCCGGGGACTGGTTTCGGGCGACCCCTCACCGCTGAGCGGGCACGGCACGGCACGCCAACACGGTCGCGGAAAAGCGCCCCCGTCCCAAGACGGGGGCTTGAGTTGCTGCTACCGCCAGCACCGCTGACAGGTGCCGCAGGTGAGGCCGGCGCGGGTGCCGTCGGGCGACTCGCTCGGGCAGGACACCGAGACCGGCAGCGGCACCCGGCGGAGGCCATGCGGGCGGAACACCAGGTGGGCGTCGGGCACCGGCGCGTCGCCCCGGACGAGCAGAGACTCGCTCGCCCGGCTGCTGGCCCGCCGCCGGGGCACGCGGAACCGCAAGGCCCTGCCCCGGCTGACCGCCGCCCGCGTCGGGGCGGTCGCCAAACTCACCCGCGGCAGCCTGCGGCCGGACGGCACGCACTACCTGCGGTTCCTGGAGAAGAACGGCAAGGTGCGGGACATCCCGGTGCGGGCCGAGTTGGAGGAGTACCTGCTGGCGTACCTGAGCGCGGCCGGGTTGACCGGCGCGGCGGCGAACACGCCCCTCTTCCGCACGGCCGACGGGAAAAGCGGGCGGTTAACGGCGAAGGGGATGACGGGCGGGGACATCTGGCGGCTCATGAAGCGGCGGCTGCTCGCCGCCGGCCTGCACACCCACTTCTCCCCGCACTCGTTCCGCGCGACGGTGGCCACCAACCTGCTGGAGCAGGACGTCAAGTTGGAGGACGTGCAGCACCTGCTCGGGCACAGCGACCCCCGCACCACCCGCCTGTACGACCGCCGCCAGCGAGCGGTGACGCGGAACATCGTCGAGCGGATCGGGGTGTAAGCAGAACCACTGGTTTCATGATTTTCCTGGCGGGTACGAGCTTTTCCGGCGGGTACGAGCAACGAAGTCAACATGCCGTCGCCAATCATTTGATTTGCTACCGACTGGGCCACTGGGCTTGACCTGAGCGGAACAGATCATATGATTAGTCTTGTAGAACACTTAGCACCCTAAAACAGATCAGACTATGCGATAAGACTTTAGGAACTGTCACCACCGCGGGGTTCGGCCGCATGCCAAGTCCGCCGCCAGAATAAAAGCAGTTGCGCGCTCTACTCGACGACTGCGAGTACGAGTTCAGCCAGCGCGCGAGTCGTGAAGCGAAAGTCGATCTGAAGGAGCACTTTGGGCGGGATCCGACGGAAGGAGAAATTATCCAGTACATCATCGACGCACTAGAACCGGGCGGGGTGTGCTTGGTCCCGGTCGCTCAAGGGGAGCCTCCGGATCCCAATGACATCGGATGGCAGGCAACCGACCGCCGTGGCATCTTCATCAAGTTGAAGCTGTTCGAGCACCGTATTGGTAAATACCGCGCGTTCGTCCAAAGCTGTCACAAAACCAAGCATCCTCGGTAGCTGTGGGGATATCCCAATGACCCGTCCTGGCGAACAGACCGACGAGAAGTGCCCCGAGTGCACAAAGGGGCTGCTGGTGCTGACCCGACGTGACGAGGACTTCGATTTTGACGCCGGTGACGGCGTCGTCGTCCGGGCACACGCCCATAACGTCCCGGTCAAGCAGTGCCCCAAATGCGGGGAGGAGTTCTTCGGTCCCGAGGCCGTCCAGATCCGCCACGACGCGGTGTGCGTCGCAATGGGGTATCTGATTCCTTCCGAGTATCGGCGCATCCGCGATAGCCAGGGGTGGTCCCAGCAAGAGCTCGCGGACCTCACGGGCTACGGCGTCGCGACGGTGTCTCGTGCCGAGCGCGGGCGGCAATTGCCGAACCGGAGCTACGACAAGACCCTCCGCGCGATCCGCAACTGTCCTGCGTACCGCGACGAGCTCGCCAAACAACTGGTAGCGCCGACGCAAGACCAAAACACAGAAACGGTCGCAGGCGACGACGTGGATGTGTCGATTTCCGTCACGCACTCCGAACTCACGTTCCGCCCTCGGGCTCTGAGTCGGGAGAGGCAAGTCGAATTTAGCGGCCGTGCGCGGTCGTTCAGGCCAAGTCGCCCGTCCCGTCTTCAACGCGTTTAACCCTCTCTCTCAGGGGTTCCTCATGCACACCGTCACCTTCTACTCGTTCAAGGGCGGGGTTGGCCGGACGATGGCGCTCGTGAACGTCGGCCTGGAGCTGGTGCGGCGAGGTCGGCGGGTGCTGCTTGTCGACTTCGACCTCGAGGCGCCGGGTCTGTCCACGTATCCCGACTTGCAGGGGTCTGAGAACACCACTGGGTTGGTCGAGTACATCCAGTCCTACCGGCAGAGCGGTACCGTTCCTGACGTGCGCGAGTTCGTTTACGAGGTGGACGTCGATGGGTTGCTGAGCAAGAGGCCGAAGCGAATCCGCACCCCAGAATCGGCCGGGGCGTTGTGGGTCATGCCGGCGGGGGCTACTCGGCCGGATTACGGAAGCAGGCTCGCCTCAATCAACTGGCAGGAACTGTACGACCGGCAGTACGGCTTCATGTTTTTTGAGGACACGAAGCAGCAGTGGGAGGACTCGTTCCGGCCCGATTACGTCCTCGTTGATTCGCGGACCGGGCACACCGACGTGGGAGGGATCTGCACCCGCCAGCTCGCGGACGCCGTAGTAATGGTGTTCTTCCCGAACGAGCAAAACCGGCTGGGTCTGCAACTGGTCGCGAGAGACATCAGGAACGAGGTGCGGGAGACCGGGCGCGACATCGCCATGCACTTGGTCATGTCGAACGTGCCGCACCTGGACGACGAGGAGATGATCCTCCGCCGGCATAAGCACCAGTTCCTCGATGCACTCGGAGGTCGCGAACTCACCACGATCTATCGGTACGAGAGCCTCATGCACCTCGACCAGCGGGCGTTCGTGCTCGACCGTCCTCGCTCGCGGCTCGCGAAGCAATACCGCAAGCTCGTGCACCGCTTGGTGCTCGGCAACCCGCGAGACCGCGGCGGCGTGATGTTGCGGCTTGACGGCTTCCGGCGGACGCTGGACGGCCTCTCGAAAGAGCGCGGCCGCGGTCTCATGATGCATCCGGCTCGGGGCGAAATGGAGATTCCGCCCGAGATCGTCAGGCAGGAGTGGGAACTCAACGGCCGCGCTATCGCCGAACAAGTCCAGGCCATCGTCGACAACTTTGCCGACGACAGGGTGATCCTTCTCGAAGCGGCCAAAGTGTTTACCGAACTGAGTGACGTTGCAAGTGCCGCGGCAGTCCTCGACCGGGTCATCGCCATTGCCGACTCGGCGGAGGCTCGATTGATGCGGAGCCGAGCCCGCTTCCAGCTCCGCAATCCAAAGGGGGCGATCGAGGACCTCCTAGCCGTGATCAAGGCTGGCGAGTCGGACGAGGCCACCGTCGTCGGGGCCGTCCTAGATCTAGGGCGACTGCAACGGACTCGCGTCCGGGATCCCGAAGTGATGGCCGTGATCAAACGGTTGAGCCCCGGCGGAAAACTCCGGGTTGTCGACCTCGTGGCGTCCGAGCACGACGGCTTTGAGGCGGCGATCAACATCATGCGGTCGGCTCTCAGCGTGCTCCCGCGTCCGCAGTACGACCCCACGCTGTATCACCGCCAGCTCGCGGTGTACCACCTCTACCGTCACGAGTGGGACCTAGCAGAAGAGGCAGTGACCGGTTCCTATGAGTACTCGGTCCGGCGGTATGAGATACTCACCATGTTCCTCCGGGGCATGGCCGCCTGGGGCAAGGCGGGCGAGTTCCCTTTGGATCTCGCCGAGGGAGTGGTCTCCCTGTTGCACGCACAGTCGGCAACGAATAGTTACCCGTCCGACTGCCAGGCGATGACGATCGCGTTCTGGCGAGTGGGGAATGTGGCAAAGGCCCGCACGCTCCTCCAGCGGGCGATCACGCTGACAGATCGGTTGGCTGGGCCAACTCTGAGCTACTGGCGATGTCGGTCGGTGACCGCTGAAGAGTTCCGTTTGGACTGCGAAGCGATTGCAACCATGATCGAGTCTGGCTGCGGCCATCCGTCCGCTTTTGACACCGAAACGAACTGATTAATACTCATAATAACGTAAATAATAACTTGCTATATAATTACTGTTCATTTGATTTTATGTGGTGGATTGGTGTTACTCCCCCGCCCCCTGACCGTTTCCCAATCCGCTTCGGCGAACAGTCCGTTCGGCCCACGTAGGCGGGTGGGATCGTTTGGTCCCTTCCCCTTCGACCCGCGGGGCGGCGAGCAGCGTCTTGATGTGATCGGACAACTCCGCCGATGTCGGCGTGGGCGATGAGACGTCGTCGGCAACGGCCGTCGCGCCCGGCGTGGGGCCCGACAGCGCCTGCCGCAGTTGGTCCCGCAGTCGCAACAGTTCGTCCAGGCGGTCGGCGTGCGGGAACTCGGCCCCGAGTCGCCGGTGGTGGTCGGCCAGTTGGCTGCGGCACACGTCGGCCTCGGCCCGGATGCGGTCGCAGGCTTCGGCGTACCCGTCGGCGATCCGCGTCGCCGCGTTCAGCACCGCCCGCGGCCCCTGGGCGTCACGGGAGAGTGTTGCGCGGCGGTCGGTCGCACCGCTCAGCAGCACGTCGGACGACCCGCCGGGGTGCCGCTCGACGGCCAAGGCCAGCCCGCGGAACGTGCCGATGTTCTGTCGTTTCATCCGGGTCGAGTCGTCGGGCAACCGCTCCAGGAACTCGCCGACGGTCGCCACCACTTCGTCCGCCGGCACGGCGTGCTTACCGATGACGAGCGGGGCGTGGCGGTGGGCGTCCGCCACCGCCCGGTCGGCCTCCAGCGCCGACAGCCGCGTCTCCAGCCGCTCGATCTCGCCGGGCAGGTCCCGCACTGCCCGGCGGGCCAGGTACTGCTCGTCGGCGTGCGACCGCTTGAGTACCCCCAGCCGCTGCACTTCCGCATCGGCTTCGGCGAGCGTGAGCACGGCCGGGTTGCCGGAGGCGAGTGCCTTCACCTCGGCGTAGCTGAGCGTCTGCTCGCCCACGTCGCCCGCCCGCCGCGCGGCCGACTCGCCGGTCATCACCTGCCCGATGAACTTCGCCTTCGTCTCCAGCGCCTGCCACAGGTAGGCGTCGAAGCTGCCCTCCGTCACGTAGCGGTACACCGCCACTTGGGCGTTCGTGTTCCCCTGCCGGAGGATGCGGCCCTCCCGCTGCTCCACCTCGGCCGGCTTCCACGGGGCGTCCAGGTGGTGCAGGGCGACCAGCCGCGTCCGCACGTTCGTCCCCGCCCCCATCTTCGCCGTGCTGCCGAGCAGCACCCGCACCCGCCCGGCCCGCACCCGCTCGAACAGCGCCTGCTTCTTCGCGTCCGACTCGGCTTCCCCATGCACGCGATCTCGCCGGCCGGGATGCCGCAGGCGGTCAACTTCTTCACCACCTCGTCGTACACCGAGAAGCCCCACGCGGTCGGCCGCACGCCCAGGTCGCAGAACACCAGTTGCGCGCCCTTCGTCGGCGTGCTGTCCCGCCACACGCGATGCACGTTTTCCACGAGCGCGTTCAGCTTGGACGCCGGGTCGTCCGGGGCGGCGGGATCGAACAGTCGCGGGTCGAGGGCCAGCTTCCGCCCGTCGGTCGTCACCGCCAGGGCGTTGTCCTCCCGCGGGTCGATCCGCTGCGACCGCAGCTTGTCGTACCGCTCGATCAGCCCCCGCTGCAGGTCCGCCTGCGCGTCCGACATCGGGCACGCCACCACCTGCGGCTTGCCGCCTTCGAGGGCCGGCCGCGGCAGGTCGAGCATGTCGGCCGTCTGCACGTCGGCGAACCGGCGGAACATCTGCTGGAGTTCGGGCAGGTTGACGAACTTGGCGAACCGGCTCCGCGGGCGGAGGGACGACCCGTCCGGGGCCACCTCCATCGCGTCCACCACTTCGCCGAACGCGGCGGCCGGGAGTCGGTCGGCCAACTCGCCGGTCGGCGTGACGCTCAACCCGTCCGTGCCGTACAGCGTGTCCTGGCGGCTCCAATTCCCCAGCACCACCTCCGGGTGGGTGACGAAGTAGCGGTTGACCGCGACGGTCGCCCCGTCCAGTGCGAGCGGCGCGGTGGCCAGCCAGTCGTCGCTGACGTGCGCCGCGGCTTCGCCGGGGGCCCGCTTGCGGAAGACCACCAGGTCGGTCACCACCGCGGTTCCTTCCGCCTTGAAGGCGTCGGACGGCAGGCGGATCGCGCCCAGGAAGTCGGCCCGCGCGCCCATCAGCTCGCGGGCGGCGGCCGACCGCTTGTCGAGGGTGTAGCGGGAGGTGACGGCGGCCAGCACCCCGCCGGGGGCGAGCGCGTCCAGGGCCTTGACCAGGAACAGGTCGTGCAGGGCCAGCCTGTGCCCGGCGTACTCGGTCCGCAGGTCGGCGAACGGCACGTTCCCCACCGCCGCGTCGAACGCGGCCGGCAAGGGCGTGTCGCGGAAGTCGCCGGCGCGGACCGTGTGCCGCGGGTGGCGGGCCTGCGCGATGCGGGCCGAAGTGGGGTCGAGTTCGACGCCGGTGGCGTGCATGGCGGCCGGCGCGAGGGCCAGGAAGTTGCCGCTCCCGCAGCCGGGTTCGAGCAGGCGGGCGTCGGGCGGCACGCCCAGCCGGTCGAGGGCGGCGTACACACTGTGGATGACGACGGGGGCGGTGTAAAAGGCGGTGAAGGTGGACCGCTTGGCCGCCGCGTACTCCTCCGCCGAGAGGAGTGCCTGCAACTCGTCGCCGAGCGCCTGCCAGCCGGCGTCCTTGCACCTCGCCGTCGCCGGGTCGGGGAACAGGGACAGCGCCACCGGCCCGAAGCCGGGGAAGTTGGCGAGCGCCTGCTGCTCGTCCGCCGTCGGCGGGCGGCGGTCGCGTTCGACCGCGTGCAGGGTGCGGACGGCCGCGATCAGGTCGCGGGCCTTGCCCTTCTCGCCGGCGGCGAACCGCGGCGGCACAGCCGGGGCGGGCGGGATCGGCGGGCCGCGGGTGAGGCCGGACTCCGGCTCGAACACGCCGTCGGCCGACTCGTCGGGCACGGTGTCGAAGAGCGTCGGCCGCGAGCGGGCCAGGGTGAACGGCCGTGGCGGGCCGACCGGCGGGGGTTCCTCCGAAGGAGCCTCGAACAGGGTCGGCTGGCGGGACCGGCGGGCCGTTACTCGGGCGGCGTGGCCGAGCGGAGGGAGGCCACGGCTTGGTCCAGCGTCGGCTCCCACTCCCCGTCCGCGGTCGGCGACAACAGGTCCAGCGCCCGCGTCAGGTCCGCCACCGCCAGTTCCAGGGCCTCCGAGCGGGCCGTCAGCGGGGGGCGGTCGGGCAACACTGTTTGCCACTGGAAGTGCCGCTCCCGCAGGGCTTCCGCCAGGCGGGTGAGCGTCGGCAGCAGCAGCCGGTCGCGGGCCAGCCGGCTCGCCAGGTGCGGGCGGGCGGTCAGCAACTCGTGGGTGATCGTGCGGTAGTGCATCGGCGGCTCCGGGCGGGTCGTCCGGGATGGCGTCGAACAGGGTGGGGTGTGGGCGGGTACGTGCCATCGTCGGTTGTCGTCAGTTCAACCGAGAGGTGTACCGGGTGAAAGTGTTCGGCGCAAGCATGACGTGAGTGCCGGCGGCGGCCGTTCCATCAGCCTTCCTCGGCCGGGTCCCGCGTCCGTGGGGACGCCGAGGAGGCTTCGAACCACTTCGGGGGCGGGCTACCAGACGGTCTCGACGCCGGACGCCCGGATCGCCTGGTCGCGGGTGACGAGGGGGACGCAGTGGTGCCGGGCGGTGGCCGCGATGATCCGGTCCGGCATGTCCGGGACGGCGCGGCGGGGGACGTCCTGCATGGCGAGCACGACGCCCAGGTCGAGGGGGGCCAAGGCGAGGGTGGTGGCGGGGTTGTCGAGTTCGGCGAACAGCCGCGGCAGCACGGCCGCGTCCAGTCGATGCTTTTCGATCAGGTAGGTGATCTCGACCAGGCAGACGGTCGGCAGCAAGATCCTGTCCGCCCCGTCCAGGGCCGCGGCGGCCGTCGCCGTCAGTCTGCGGTCGTCCGCGAGGTACCACAGCACGGCGTGGGTGTCGGCGGCCACCGCCCGCATCAAACCCCGCCGGGGTGCAGGCCGGACCACAGCTCGCTGCGGGCCTCGCGGACGTCGTCAAAGCTGATGGTCCCACCGAGGTCGGCGAGCAGCCCGCGCGGGCTTCGCCGCGGTGGCGGTGGGGTCGCCGGCTTCGCGGTCGAGCCGGCCAGCCACTCGGCCGGCGTCTCCCAGCGCTCGCCCAGGGCCGCACGTCCGGGCGGTCCTGACCGGCCGGGGGTCGCGCCCGCGAGCGACGTCCCCTCGAGCAGGTGGAGGGCGGCGCGGATCACTTCGTCCTCGGAATGGTAGCCGCCGGCGGCGATCTGCTGGTGCACAAACCGTTCCAGGTGCGGCGGGAGGGGCGTGGTGTTGGTCATCGGCCGAGTGTAACGCGATCCGACGCCGATGTCAAATTCCAACAATTGTCTGATTGGCCATCAGACCGGCGGAGGGTGGGGGAACGGCCGAGCCGCCAGCGCGACCGGCCGCTCCCACCCCTCGGCCGCGTCACCGGGCGGTCGACGCGGCCCTCCGGGGTGCTCGTCGAACTGTCAACCCGCCGTGAACTCCGGCCACGCCTCCTCCCCCGGCCGCCCGTCGGCGGTCCGGCGGTCGGCGGTGGAGGTGAAGAACAACTCGACCTCGGCATGGCTGTCGGCCGGGGCGTGCTCGAGAGTCAAGCTCTTGGCCTCCTCCCAGCGGCCCGCCGCCAGGTGCCGCCGCACTGCCTCGCACACCTCGGGCGGCAGGAGGATGTCGCGGTGCAGGCGGATGAAGTGCCGCCCGTCGGCGAAGTCCGTGACGGCTTCCACGTTACGCTGTTTCTGGCCCATGATCGGTCCCCTGGCACGGGAAACTTCGGCCCGACGCGCTCGTGCGGGCGGGTCGGTCGGTCGGTGGGGCAAGCCTCGACGCCCCTTGAGGGGCAAGTTTCCCGCGTCAGGCGGGTTCGATCCAGGTCGAGCGGCCACCACGACCGATATGGTATTATCACTAAAGTAGGTTTCAAGGACTCACTTTGATACGTGACGCCTCCGCTCCCCGACTGTCGATGGTGCGGAGGGGGTCGCGTCGATGGCGAAACGCAGGGTCAAACAAGCCGAGATCGTCCAGCGGTTCGCGGGGCGTCTGCGCCAACTGCGTGTGTCGCGGGGCATGACCCAGGCCGAACTGGCCGAGTCGGCTCACGTGACCGCGTCGTACATCTGGCGACTGGAGAGCGCCGGTGCCGCCCCGGGGATCGACCTGGTCGACCGCTTGGCATCGGCGCTCGGCACGTCGGTCGCCGACCTCCTGCAAGTGGGTCCGCCGCCCGATCCGACCGGCGTGTTGAAGGGTCAGGCCCGGCGACTGTTCGACGCGCTACTGGCGTCCGCCGGCCCGGACGACCTCTTGCTCCTCAACCCGCTCCTCGTCCGGTTGCAGCGGTCCAGTTGACAAATGGGAAACGAAGCTCCCACACTGGAAGAAGGTGGGCGAGACCGGGAAGGTCCTCGGCTTGGTCTGGGACGGCCACTGGACGAGGGTGAAAGACTATGCGTCCGATGGGGTTGAAGACGTGTGGTTCACGTCAATGATCGATGAGAAAAAATCGCCCCCGTCCGAAGACGGGGGCTGAGTTGTTGCTTACCGCCAGCAGCGCTGGCAGGTGCCGCAGGTGAGGCCGGCGCGGGTGCCGTCGGGCGACTCGCTCGGGCACGTCACCGAGACCGGCAGCGGCACCCGGCGGAGGCCACGGGGCCGGAACACCAGGTGGGCGTCCGGCACCGGCTCGTCGCCCCGGCCGAGCAGGTGGGCCACCCGCACGGTGACGGGCACGTCCTCCGGCACCCCCGTCTCGGCGTCGGTGCTGAACCAACCCCGACAGCACGACAGCGCCGCCATCCGCTCGAGCACGGGCCGGACGGCCGGGTCCCGCCAGCTCCGCGAGTACCAGTAGTACCGCGGCTGGGGGACCGCCCGCATGACGGCCAACCACTGCTCGGCGTACTCGGCCGAGAAGAAGTCGCCGCTGGCGTGGACGCGGACCACCAGGCACCCCTTCCGCCGCACCTCGTCGGCCATGCGGGCTGCGAAGTCCGGCTTGCGGGCCTGGGCCAGGTTCCACCGCAACCGGCGGCGGACCTGGGGGAACAGGTACCGCCCCCGATTGGCGTAGCACACCCCCTCGCAGATCCGACTGGACCCCGGGCAGGTGGTGACGGCCGGCAGGCTCCACAGGTGGATGGCCTGGCCGACCTTGGTGTTCCCTTGCGTGAGCAGGGAACGGTGAGGTACACTCCGCACGGCTGCGTCTCCCAAACGACGTAGCCCCGGGCCGGTGGGTGGTCGCACACCCGCCGGCCTTTCGCGTTTCCCCCCGACAGAACGTCTGCCGGCGAGCGGGGAGCGTGAACAGCAGGGCTGTGCGAAACGGGCGGGAGGGTAGCGCGGTGGGCGAGGAGCGCAAGCGAAAGTTGAAGAAGCGGCGAGTCCGGCAACGGGTGCGGCGGGTGTGGACGGCCGACGAGTGGCTGTCCAAGGTGGACTGGGGGCGGTTCGGCCCGGCCAACCCGAAGCGGCAGGCGTGGGAGATCATCCGCCGACTGGCGAACGCGACAAGCGACCCGCCGGACGGCCCGCCCGCCCCGCCGGCGGCGTGGGCCGACCGCGTCCGGCGGTGACCGCCGTCCGGCCAGCCGGCGGGCCGGACGGCCTGATGACATGACGGCCGGCGGGCCGGCACGACGGCACGACGGGCGGGTTGACGGCGGGCGACCGGTGTGCCAGTTTCCACCCGGTTTTCACTCCCACTCTCCCGTCGTCCGCATGCGGTTGCTCGTCTCCGGGGCGACGGCGGCCGTCCGCCGCCACGCCCACCCCCACTTCCTCGGCCCCCTGGTCGTGCCGCACGCCGGCAACCGCCTGGACGCCGTCCTCGCCCCCGGCCTGCCGTGGGCGGTGGACAACGCCGCGTTCAGCGGGTTCGACGCCCCCGCCTTCCTCGCCCTCCTGGCCAAGGTCGCCGGCCGCGGCGGGTGCCGGTTCGTCGCCTGTCCCGACGTGGTGGGCGACGCCCGTGCCACCCTGGAACTGTTCGCCGTCTGGCAGCCGCTGGTCCGCTCGCTCGGCCTGCCGGTCGCCCTCGTGGCTCAGGACGGACTGACCGCCGAGGCCGTGCCGTGGGACCGGGTGGACGCCCTGTTCGTCGGCGGCTCGACCGCCTGGAAGGTGGGCGACGCCGCGGCCGAGGTCGTCCGGGCGGCGAAACGGCGGGGGCGGTGGGTTCACATGGGGCGGGTGTTATGTGGTCGACCACATAACACCCGTTATGTGGCCAATCCGGTTATGTAGCGCAAGTCCTCCATTTCCCGTGAGTTCGCAGGTGGAGGGCACTCTCAACGCCACATAACCGCAGTCTCCTGTGACTCACGTCAGGCGGACCCAACCATGTTCGAGCAATTCTTCTCCGGACCCGCCGCTCTGGCACGACAGCGCGACGGCCCTCTGGCCGAGCAGCGGCACGACTACCTGACGCACCTCGCCCGGCGAGGCCTGGCACCCGCCACCGTGCGTGAGGCCGCCTACTACCTCCTCATCGTCGCCCACCAGTTGCGGCTCACCCAACGCCCTGAACACGCTATTCCTCTCACCGAAGTCCGGCGTCAGGCGACCCGCTGGACGAACCGCCCCGACCGCAAGTTCGCGGACCAGAGCGTCGCCCACGCCCGGCGACGATTCCTCGGGACCGCCACGTCCTGGTTGCGCTTCCTGGGACGCCTGGAGGACCCTCCCGCGCCGCCCCACCCCTACGCCGAGCAGATCGCCGCCTTCACCGACTTCCTCCGGCACGAGCGGGGTCTGTCACCGCAAACCATCGACACCCACCGCCATTACCTCACGAGAACCCTGAACCATCTCGCCCTCCCGCCCGACGCCCTGTCTCGACTCACCTTGGCACAGATCGACCAAGCCTTCATGGACAAGATCGGCCGGGCCGACTACGCCCGAACCACCATTGCCCACTACGCCGACGCCCTCCGCGCCTTCCTCCGCTACGCCGAGCAGCGCGGGTGGTGCCCACCGGGGTTGGCCGACGGCATCCACAAGCCTCGGATCTACCGCCACGAGACCCTCCCCGTCGGCCCCGTCTGGGAGGACGTGCAGCGCCTGGTGAAGCAGTCCGACGGAGATCGGCCCTCCCAGATCCGCGACCGCGCCTTGCTACTGCTGCTGAGTACCTATGGGCTCCGCGCCGGGGAGGTCGTGCGGCTGAGGTTGGAGGACCTCGACTGGCAACACGAACGCCTCACGGTGGTCCGCTCGAAGAGCTACAAGACCCAGACCTATCCGCTCCGCCGGACGGTCGGTGACGCCGTCCTGCGCTACCTCCGCGAGGTGCGGCCGCGCTCGCCGCACCGCCAGGTCTTCCTGCACTGGCGACCGCCTCGGGGGCCGATGAGCCGCACCGCCCTGACGTGCCTGGTCCGCTCACGGTTCCGGGCCCTGGGGTTGCCCGCCTGCGGGCCTCACGCCTTGCGCCGCGCGTGTGCGACCCGGCTGTTGGATCAGGGGCTGACGCTCAAGGAGATCGGCGACCACCTGGGCCACAGCCACCCCGGGGCGACCCACCTCTACGCCAAGGTGGACCTGCCGCACCTGCGGCGGGTGGCCGAGGGCGTCGACCTGAGCGGCCTCGGGTCGTCCGAGAACACCCCCTTGCCGCTCGACACCGGGGCCGACCTCGGCCCGCTGTACCGACTGGCAGATTTCGACTTGGAGGGCCTGCAATGAGGCTGCAAGAACTGGTCGAACAGTACGTCGCCTTCCGGCGGGCGCTGGGTATGCGCGAGGACTGCGCCGCCAAGATCCTGCGGCCCTTCGCCGCCACACTGGGCCCGGAGGCGGACGTCGGTGCCGCGACGCCCGAGTACGTCCAGGCGTTCCTGACCACGGGCGGGCCGATCACCAACACCTACCACACCAAGTACACCGTCCTGCGCGGCTTCTACCGCTACGCCCGGACCCGCGGCTACGCCGGTGACTCGCCACTGCCGCTGGTGTTGCCCAAGAGGGCCGCCCGCGTCCGCCCCTACATCTACTCGCGCGAGGACATGCGGCGGTTGCTGGAGGCCGTGGACGCCCCGCTCGGTGGGCCCTGCCGTCTGGAGGCGGTCACGTTGCGGAGCATCGTCCTCTTGCTCTACGGCAGCGGCCTACGCATCAGCGAGGCGTTGGCCCTGAACCGCTCGTCCGTCGACCTGGAACGCTCCCTGGTCACGGTGCGTGCCAGCAAGTTCCACAAGTCCCGGCTCGTCCCGGTGGGCACGGATTTGACGCGGGTGCTGTCCGCATACGCGGGGCGCTTCCCGCCCCGCGCCATTCCGGCCGACATGGAGTTCCCCTTCTTCACCGACTGTCGTGGCGGTCGGGTGAATGCCGACACCGTGCTCCATCGCTTCCGCCGCGCCTGCAACCAGGCCGGCGTCCGCCGCACCGACGCGGGCCGATTCCAGCCGCGGCTGCACGACCTGCGGCACACGTTCGCGGTCGATCGGCTGACCGCGTGGTACCGCCAAGGGGCCGACGTGCAAGCGCTCCTCCCCCACCTCTCGGTCTACCTCGGGCACACCCACCCGGCCGCCACGCAGGTCTACTTGAGCATGACGCCCGAGTTGCTCCAGGCGGCCAGCGGACGGTTCGAGGGCTACGCCTTCGGAGGGCCCGGCCGTGACTGACCCCGCCTTGCTGGGCCCGTGGGTTCGGCGATTCCTGTTGGAGTACCTGATCGGCGAACGGAACCTCGCACGCAACACGCAACGCAGCTACCGCGACACCTTGCGGCTGCTGCTGCCGTCCGTGGCGGCCCAAGCCCGCACCGCCATCGACCGACTTCGCGTGGAGGAACTCACGGCGGACCGCGTGAGGGCCTTCCTCCAGAGCCTCGAAGGCGAACGCGGGTGCGGGGTGGCGACGCGCAACCAGCGGTTGGCGGCGGTGCACTCCCTGGCCCACTTCATCGCCTTGCACAGCCCCGAACACGTCGGGTGGTGCGGTCCGATCCGGGCGGTGCCGTTCAAGCGGGCACCACGTCCCCTGGTGGGCTACCTGGAGAAGAAGGAGATGGAGGCACTGTTGGCGGCCCCGGACCGGGAGAGCCGGCAGGGGCTCCGGGATCATTCGCTGCTGCTGTTCTTGTACAACACCGGCGCCCGCGCGGACGAGGCGGCCCACGTGCTGATCAGCGACCTGGAATTGGGACTGAAGCCGGAGCACGATCCGTCGGCGGCGCTGATTCGCGGCAAGGGGAACAAGCTGAGGCGCTGCCCGCTGTGGGCCCGAACGGTGAACGCGTTGCGCCCGCTGGTGTCCGACCGCGGCACAGGGGAACACGTCTTCCTCAACCGACGGGGTGAGCCGTTGACGCGGTTCGGAGTTCACGCGGTGGTGGAGCGGTCCGCGGCGAAGGCGGCGGAAGGGTTGCCGGAGTTGGCGAAGAAGCGAGTGAGTCCGCACACCCTCCGCCACACGACGGCGACGCACCTGCTGCGTGCGGGGGTGGACATCAACACGATCCGGGCCTGGCTGGGCCACGTGTCGCTGGCGACGACCAACGTGTACGCGGAAGTGGATCTGGAGATGAAGGCCAAGGCCTTGGACCAGTGCGAGGTCGTGACGGACGCCGCGGAGGAGAAACCGTGGCGGGAGCAGGAGGAGTTGATGGAGTTCCTCCGGTCCCTGTGACGCCGTGATGTTATGTGGCGTTCCTGTCGGCCCACGAACGGGACTTTCCACGCCGACGCCCGCGGACACCACATAACCGGATTGGCCACATAACGGGTGAACACGCGGACGCGGTTCCGGCACGCCTTCCGCCTGGGGTGCGACAGCGTGGACGGGAGCGGCTTCTCCCGCTGGCCCGACCAGCGGATCCCCATGGCCCTCCGCTGGCTGGCGGAACTGCACGGCACCCCGCCGCCGGCCGCCGGCGGGGGCCCGTTCTTCGCGGCCGGCGGGCACCGGGCGTTGGCCGCACGCGGGTGGGCGCTGACCGCCGTGCGGGAGCACGCCGGCGGGTACGCCGTCGAGGCCGAGTGCCGGCGGGACCTGACGGCCTGCCCGAAGTGCGGGGCGTCCGACCCGCCGCCGCACCGCCACGGCACCAAGCCGGCGGTCGTGCGGGACGTGGGCGGGGCGGACAAGCCGATTCGGGTTGTGGTCCGCCGCGGGCGGTTCCGCTGTCGGGCGTGCCGGCACGTGTTCGCCGTCCCGCTCGACGGCCGGAACGCGTGGACGCCGGTGGGGGCCGGGGTGGTCCTCTCGTGACGGGCGGCCGCCGCCCCGACGCCCGATCAGGTCCGGGGTGCTAACCCCGCCGCCGACCGGGGCAAGACAAGAATCGGTTCCCCCTGAAGGTCGCCCCCAATTCTTGTCTTGCCCCGCCGCTGACGCTGCCGGCTGGGGCGGGGTTGATTTCGCCCCCGGATCGGCCGTCATGGGGACGGCCGGCACCACAGCGAAAGGAGACCCGCCCATGACCCGCACTCGTCCCATGTCCGCCGTCAACCCGGCCTTCGCCGCCCGCTCCGCCCGCCGGCGGACGGACCCCCGCCGGCCGGTGTACGCCCGCCTGCCACAACCCCCGGTGACCGCCAGCCCGGTCCCGCACCTGACCTCGCTCTACCACTTCCACCACGCCGGCGAGTACGGCGACCGGGCGTGGCCGGGCAACTGCGGCGGCAACCTGATTAAGGACGTGCTGCTCTACTTCCGCCCCGCAATCGTGTGCGACCCGATGCAGGGATCGGGCACGTGTGCCGACGTGTGTGCCGAGTTGGCCCTCCCGTGCCGGTCGTGGGACATCCACGCCGGGTTCGACGCCTGCGACCCGGCGGGCTTCCCGCCGGGCGAGCGGTTCGACCTGATCTGGGCCCACCCGCCCTATTTTCGGCAAAAGTTGTACGCGGACGACCCCCGTGACCTGTCGCGGTCCCCCACCCTCGACCACTTCCTGACCCGGTACGGACAGTTCCTCCGCAACTGTGCGGCCGCCCTCACCGCGGGCGGTAAGTTGTGCGTGCTCGTGGGCGATTATTCTGACCGAGACTACGGCTTTCTTCCGCTCACCTACCACACAAAGAGGCTTGCCTTCGCCGCCGGGTTGCGGCAGCACTGCACCGACATCATCCGCTTCTCGCACGGGGCGAGTTCGGGCAGGAAGGTGTACCGCAGTTCGTTCATCCCCGGCCTGCATGACACGCTCGTCGTCTTCGAGAAACCGCACTCGGAAGGAGGTCCCGCATGACCGACGACTTGTTCGACGACCGGTTCCACGGCTGTGCGTTGGCCGCCTTCGTGCGGGTCGCCCGCGAGGTGGGCGGCCCGCCGCCGGTGGACCGCACCCGCCGGCTGGCCTACCGCCTGTACGAGGAGGAGTTGGCCCGCAAAAACGCCGGCCGTGGCGAACCCGCGGACCCGAGCGACTGAGGGGCCGTCACCGCCGGCGGGCGGAGCCATGGCCTTCGTCCCGCACCCGGTCGCGGAACTCGGCGAACCGCATCGCCGGGAACCCGTCGGCCGCGATGACCAGTTCGTCGGACAGGACGCGGCTGTCGGCCAGTGCCCGCAGGCCGGTCGGCCTGAGGTGAGTGCCCCGCAGGGCGAGGCGGGTCAGCCGGGAAGAGCGTGGGGCGTTCGCGATCACGCCAGCCCCGGCGTCGCCGAGCGGGTTCTCGCTCAGGTCGAGTTCGGCCACGGCCGGCAGGCCGGAGCCGGTCAGCACCACGCGGAGGCCGGCCACGCCGAGGCCGCAGTGGGCCAGGCCGAGGGCGGTCAGCCGCTCCCGCGACGGGGCGGACGCCAGCACCCCGGCCCCGGCATCCCCGAACGGGTTGGCCCCCAGGTCGAGGCCGGTCAGCCGGGCGAGGAGCGGGCCGTGCGCCAGGCGGCGGACGGCGTGCGAGTCGAGGCGGCTGCCGAACAGGTCGAGCCGCTCCAACCCGGCCAGGTGCGGGCCGCCGGCGAGTGCGTCCGCCCCGGCGTCACTCACGGCATCCCAGCGGACGGCCAGGTGCCGCAGGCCGACGGTGGCGGGGTTGGCGGCCAGGGCGGTGACGCCCGCGTCACCCAGGCCGGCCGACGAGAAGGTGATCGCACGCAGACGGATCAGGTGCGTCGACGCGGCCACGAGCCGGTGGGCGTGCGGGTCACCCGGTGCCGGGTGCAGGTGGGCGACGGACGGTGCCAAGTGGAACAAGTCATCGCCGCTGACGAGCCACTGATTCGGGGGCATGACCGCCGCCACCGGCAGCCCGCGGTCGTACCCCACTTGCGACACGCCGAGGGTTCGTACTGGCCCTTCCCAGTCGTCGCGGTGTTCGGCGAGCAGGGCGTCGGCGGAGAACCGCAACGCACGCTTGCGAGCCGGTGCGGTGTCGGGCTTGGCCGCTTCCACCTGGAGGCGGATGAACCGGGCGTGGTCGGCCTGCCCGTGCTCGTCGAGCCAGTCGGCCAGGACCAGCCGCGGCAGGTCGTCGGCCGGCGAAGCCGCACACGCCCGCCGCAGCGCCCTCTCGTCCTCGTGCATCGGTCCTCTCGCCCGGATCGTTCACACCCGAGCGTAGCGCGGGCCGGTTAACGATCCGTTGACGGGTCGCTTGATCCCGACCGGTGGACGTGCTAGCGGTCGGTGTGACGGCGGGTGTGGGGTGGCCGGTCGGTCGGGGACTCTCGGGGGTGACCGCCCCGGCGTCCGCTGTCCGAAGCCCGCTGACACCGCCCCGGGCCGGGTCAAGTTGCCAAGACGGTTTCCGCGAGCGGACCCTCCGTCTTTCACTGTGACCCGGACGCGAACGCTCCCGGTCGGCGGTGTCGGACGCGGGCCATCGGCCGCCACGGTGGCGGTCGGCAACCTCGAAAGGAGATCCCTCATGACCGAACCCCAATCCCAGCCCTCCCGCTCCCCCAGCCACATCGCCTACCAGGTCCGCGACGCCGGCAACGGCAAGTCGTTTTGGAACCGCGTCGGCGTCGTGTGGACGAACCGCGACGGCGGGTTCACCGTGCAGCTGGAGGCGGTGCCGCTCGACGGCCGCATCGTCTGCCAGCCGGCGGACAAGCAGCCGGACAAGGCCGCGGCCTGACCGACCGGGCGGGGCACCAGCCCCCCCCCCCCCACCCC
>JANNVG010001158.1:0-1884 GCA_031414395.1 Fimbriiglobus sp. | reverse complement strand
GCCACGGATGACACGGATGAAGAGGATCGGATCGATCATTTCTTTCTGATCCTCTTCATCCGTGTCATCCGTGGCCGCTCTGTTGCTCCCTTCTCCCCGAACCCGATCCACCTCCCCGCGTCTATCATGGCACTCAGGGGTTCCGGCCATGATCGAGATCGACGGCAGCGAGGGCGAAGGCGGGGGGCAAATCCTCCGCTCGGCGCTGGCGTTGTCCATCCTCACCGGCAAGCCGTTCAAGCTCATCAACATCCGCGCCCGCCGGACGAAGCCGGGGTTGGCCCCGCAGCACCTGGCGTGCGTTCGCGCCGCCGCGAACATTTCGAGTGCCCAGTACAAGGGCGGGCAGATCGGCAGCGCCGTGCTGTACTTCGAGCCGGGCACGTGCAAAGCGGGAACGTATGCGCTCGGTGTTCACACCGCCGGGGCGACCGCGCTGATTCTGCACTCGATCTACCTGCCGCTGGCGTTGCGCGGCGAGGGCGAGAGCACGCTCACCATCACCGGCGGCACGCACGTCGCCCACGCCCCGTGCTATCACTTCCTCGAAACGACGTGGGCGGCGTACCTGAAGCGGATGGGCATCGAGATCGAGTTGGAAATGGCGAAACCCGGCTTCTATCCACGCGGCGGGGGAGAGATCCGGGCGGTCATCCGTTCGTGTTCGGCCGTGCGGCCTTTGACGCTCACGAGCTGCCCGGAGCTGACCACCGCCGGCGGGTTCGCGGCAGTCGCCGATCTGCCGGTGTCGATCAGCAAGACCATGAGCCGGCGGATGGCTCACCAGTTGAAGAAGGTGGACGTGGAGAGCCACTTGCCGCAAGAGGAGTGGGAGAACGGCCCCGCGGCGGTGGCGGCGGTGCTGTTCCGACAGGCGCCCGTTCCCCCGCTGTTCTTCGCCATCGGCGAGCGCGGCAAGCCGGCCGAAGTGGTCGCCGACGAAGCGGCCGAGGAGGCGGTGGCGTTCAAAAAGAGTGGCTGCCCGGTGGACCCGCACTCGGCCGATCAGATCGTGCTGCCGCTGGCGTTCGCGGTCGAGTCGAGCGAATTTCGCGTCTCCGAAGTGACGCAACATTTGCTCACCAACATCGACACTGTCCGAAGGTTCGTGGACCGCGAGATTTCGTGCGACGGGTCCGTTGGGAGTTCGGGCACCGTGCGGGTAGAATGATCGCCATGCCCACTGCCGCCGTTGCGTCCGTGTCCCCCGTCACCGAAGCCGAAGGGCCGGGCGAGCGGTACGCGCTGTGGTTTCAGGGGTGCCCGCTGCGGTGCCCCGGCTGTTGCAACCCGGAGTACCTGCCGTTCAGTGGCGGCACCCCGCGGGCGGTGGACGAACTGCTCGCCGAAATCCGGAAAAGCCGGGAACAATTCGGCGTGGAAGGGATCACACTGCTGGGAGGCGAGCCGTTCGCGCACGCCGAACCCGCGTCGATGATCGCCGCCGGCACCCAGGCTCTCGGCCTGAGCGTGATGGTGTTCACCGGGTTCACCCTGGAACACCTCCGCGACTCGCCCGACCCGCACGTCAGCCGGCTCCTCCAGCACACCGATATTTTGGTCGATGGGCCGTATGTGCGGGAGCAGCCCGACACGTCGCGGCGGTGGATCGGTTCGCTGAACCAGCGGATCCACTTCCTGACGGAGCGGTACAAGGCCGACGACCCGAGTTGGGCGAAGCCGAACACGTTGGAGATCCGCGTGCGGGGCCGAGAGGTGTTGGTGAACGGCTTCCCCGCGGCGGATGCGAAGGGGCTGTGGAAGGGGTGGCGGAGAGGGCGGAAACCTACCCCCCCCGGCCCCCCCGCCCGGGAAGGGGAGGGGGGTGGGTTGGGCCCCCCAAACCGCGCGAAGCGAAGGGCGTTTGGCGGGCTACACCCTCCC
>JANNVG010001157.1:0-1732 GCA_031414395.1 Fimbriiglobus sp. | reverse complement strand
CGCCCCCCCCGCCCCCCTCCCATTTTCTGGTTGTGGGGGTTTCAAACACAAACCCCAAATTTCTCGGCCCCGTGCGGTGCGTGCGCGCTTGGGACGCCCGCACGGACCGCGGCGATAACCAGTTCTCCAGGCATTCGACATGAAGCGTTTCCTGCCACTGCTCGCCCTCCTGCTCGTCGCCGCCCTCGCCCCCGCCGCCGACCCGCCCAAGAAGCCGAACGTGCTGCTGCTGCTCGCCGACGACCTCGGCTTCTCCGACCTCGGCTGCTACGGCAGCGAGATCGACACGCCGCACCTCGACGCACTCGCCAAGAACGGCCTGCGGTTCACGCAGTTTTACAACACCGCTCGCTGCTGGCCGACCCGCGGGGCCATCACCACCGGGTACTACGCCCAGCAGATCCGCCGCGACGCCGTGCCCGACGTGAAGAGCGGCAACGCCGGCACCCGCCCCGAGTGGGCCGTGCTGTTGCCGGAACTGTTGAAGGCCGCCGGCTACCGCTCGTACCACTCGGGCAAGTGGCACATCGACGGGCCGCCGCTCAAGAACGGGTTCGAGCGGTCGTACAGCCTGAACGACCACGACCGTCACTTCGCACCGAAGAACCACACCGAAGACGACGTGAAGCTGCCGCCCGCCGATCCGAAGTCCGGGTACTACTCGTCCACGGTCATCGCCGACCACGCCATCAAGTGCCTGACCGAACACGGCGAGAAGCACAAGGCCGAGCCGTTCTTCGCGTTCGTGGCGTTCACCGCCCCGCACTTCCCCGTGCAGGCCCCGGCCGACGACGTGGCCAAGTACAAGAAGAAGTACCTGGCCGGGTGGGACCAGTTGCGAGACGAGCGGTGGAAGCGGCAGAACGACCTGAAGCTGGGCGACGTGCTGCCGCCCGTCGAGCGGGATGTCGGCCCACCGTACGCCCGCCCCGACGACATCAAGAAGCTCGGCCCGAACGAGGTGAACAGGCCGCTCGTGTGGAAGGACATGACGGCCGAGCAGCAGGCGTTTCAGGCCGGCAAGATGGCCGTCCACGCGGCGATGGTGGACCGCATGGACCGCGAGATCGGCCGCATTTTGGACACGCTGAAGAAGGCCGGCACGCTCGACGACACGCTCGTGCTGTTCTTGTCCGACAACGGCGCGAGTGCCGAGATCATGGTGCGGGGCGACGGGCACGACCCGCACGCCGAGTGCGGCACCGGGGCCACGTTTCTGAGCATCGGGCCGGGGTGGAGCAGCCTGTGCAACACCCCCTTCCGCCGGCACAAGACGTGGGTGCATGAGGGCGGCATCTGCACCCCGCTGGTGGTGAGCTGGCCGAAGGGCATCGTCGCGAAGGGCGAGGTGCGGCACACGCCGGGGCACGTGATCGACGTGGTGCCGACGGTGCTGGAACTGAGCGGGGCGAAGGTGGATGCGAAGAAGGACGCACCGCCGATGCCGGGCAAGAGTCTGGTGCCGCTGTTCGCCAAGGACGGCACCGGCACCCGCGATTCCATCTGGTGGCAGCACGAGGGCAACCGCGCGCTCCGGGCGGGCGATTGGAAGATCGTGGCCGCGGGAAAGGCGGCCGAGTGGGAGCTTTATGATTTGAAGGCCGACCGCACCGAGGGCAAGAACATGGCGAAGGAGAAGCCGGAGAAGGTGAAGGAACTGGCTGCGGTGTGGGAGAAGCTGACGGCCGAACACACCGAGACGGCGAAGAAGGACGCCAAATAATGTGGTCTG
>JANNVG010001156.1:0-2819 GCA_031414395.1 Fimbriiglobus sp. | reverse complement strand
CCCCCCGCCCGGGGGGGCCCCCGCCACGTCAGCCCGGTCACTTGGCCAAATCGTACACCACCAGTTCCTTGTCGTTCCGCACGAACATCTTCTTGTCGGCGAACGCCGGCTGGCACCAGATGACCTTGCGGCCGAACGCCGTCTGCGTCAGGGCCAGCAGCCCCTTCGCGCGGTCGATCTCGGTGTACCCGGTCTTGTCCAGCTTGCCGATCACCAGGTCGCCCTTCTCGGTGAAGAAGAAGAAGCGGTCGCCGTTCTTGACGATGAACGCGGTGGCCGACCCCTTGGCGACAGACTTCGTGTCGTCCTGCGGGTCGGGGTATCCGACCAGTCTGTTGTCCTCCCACAGCCGCTTGCCACTGGGCAGTTCGACCGCGTAGAAGGCACCGCTGTCGTCGAACCCGTACACCACGCCATCTTGCAGGAACGGCTGCACGTTCACCGCCGCCACCCCGCCGCCCTTCTTGTTCTGCCACTCGGTGGTGGCGTCCGGCTTGTCCTTGCTCAGTTTGAGCAGGATGTTCTTGTTCTGGTATCCGCCGAAGTACAGGTACTCGCCGCTCACGATCGGGGTCATGATGACCGACCCGCTGGTGGCCTCGTATTTCTGGCTCCAGTACCGCTTGCCGGTGGCCGGGTCCAGCCCTTTGATGGCCGTCGGGCTGACCAGCAGCAGTTGCCGCTTGCCGCCCGCCTCGATGATGGTCGGCGGCACGTACCCGAACCCTTCCTCCGGCGGGGTTTCGGCCTTCCACAACTCCTTGCCCGTCGTCTTGTCGAACGCGACGACGTGGCTACCCTCCCCGCCGGCGAGGGTGATCAGCTTGTCCCCGTCGATGAGCGGGTGTGCGGCGTACCCCCACATCGGGGATTTCGTCTTGTACTCGGCCTTCAGCTCCTTCGCCCACACCTTGCTCCCGTCCTTCACCTTCAGGCAGGCCAGGTGCCCCTCGGCCCCGAGCGTGTACACGTACTCGCCCTCGACCGTGGGCGTACACCGCGGGCCGCCGGGGTAGCTGATGGCGTACTTGACGTCGTACTTGTACTCCCACACCGGCTTGCCGCTCTTGGCGTCGAGGCACATCACCCGCTCGATGCCGGTCGTCTCCTTGCGGTTGAAGTTGCCCTCGTCCACGTCGCCCGTCTTCTTGTCGTAGTCGGTCACGAACACCTTGTCGCCGACCACCGCCGGCCCGCTGTACCCGCCCTTCACCGGCGTACTCCACACCTTCTTCGGCCCGTCCTTGGGGAACTTGTCCAGGATGCCGGTCTCGTTCCACACGTTGTCTCGCTTCGGCCCCATCCAGTGGGGCCAGTCGTCGGCGACGGCGAGCGGGGCGGCCAGCAGCGTCGCGGCCAGGGCCAGGCGAGCGTTCATGCGGAGATCTCCGGGGAAGGGGGTTCGGGAAATTGTAGTCGGGTAGAATCTCCCCATGCACCGTTACCTCGCACTCGCCGTTGTCTTGCTCGCTTCTCCGGCGATGGCCGGTTTGCACTACTCGGGCGACGAGCAACACGCCACCCCGGTGGAGTGGCGGGGCTACCTGCTCGACCTCCGCGGGCTGCGGCTGGCGGCCAACCCGACGAGCGGCGGGTTGCGCACGCCGACGCCCCTGCGGGATCGGTATTTGAACGCCGCACTGAAGCTGGAAGCGAAGGCGAAGGAGGGGAAGTTGACCGCCGACGACGCGGCCGACCTGGGGGCGATGTATGTGCGGATGGGCCTGCCGGAGAGGGCCGTCGGCGTGCTCCGCCCCGCGGTGCGGAAGAACCCCGACCACTTCCGATTGGCCGCGAACCTGGGAACGGCGTGGCAACTGGCGGGCGACCACGAGCAGGCGACGGCGGCACTCGAAGAGGCCGTGCGACTGGCACCGAAGGAGTGGAAGGCGGCGGAGGAACTGCACCTGAAGCTGGTCCGCGGGCGGGCGAAGGAGAAGCCGGGGGCCGACGGACTCGACGACTTGTTCGACCTGAAGAAACTGCCGGCCGACGCCCTCGCCCTCACGCAGCAACTCGCCGCGTGGTTGCCGACCGACCCCCGCGTGCTGTGGCAACTGGCCGAGGTCACGCACGCCGTCGGTGACGTGCGAACCGCCGCGAATCTGTTCGACGGGGTGGTGATCGAGTTCGGGTTCAAGGGGGAAACGGCACGCGAGCGGCGGCGGGTGGTGCGGGCGGCGGCCGACGAACTGGCAAAGACCGAAGACCACACCAAGCCGTTCGCCGGGGTGAAGTTCGCGTCGAAGCGGCTGTTCCCGCGGCGGTTCGACGTGGCCAGCCTGCCGAAGATCGACCCGGTGAAGGCCAACCCGCTGCCGTGGGCGGCGCTCGACGAGACCGAAGTGGGCAAGAAGTTCGCCGTCACGTTCCCGCCGTATGTGGCCGACCTGGACGGCAAGACGGTGACGATTCACGGGTTCATGCAGCCGCAGAAGGCGGACGAGGTGACGGACTTCCTGCTCACCGAGTTCGCGGTCGGGTGCTGGTTCTGCGACTCGCCGGGGCCGATGCAGGTCGTGCAGGTGGAGGCGGCCGGCGGGACGGCGGTGCCGTTCGCCACCGGCCTGATGAGCGTGACCGGCAAGCTGCAACTGAACCGCACCGACCCCGAACGCCTGCTGTTCACGATCACGGATGCGGTGGTGAAACTGCCGGAGTGAGCCGAGCGGCGGTCTTGACGGGTGGCCGACTCTCGCCGAGAGTCGGACGGAGGCCGAAGCGATTGAGTCCGCCGTGTAGCGAGTGAAGGCGAACCTCCGCCGCACGCTTGTCACTCGTGCCACCGCCCCCGCCCGACTCTCGGCGAGAGTCGGCCA
>JANNVG010001155.1:0-2185 GCA_031414395.1 Fimbriiglobus sp. | reverse complement strand
TCGCACGCCGGCGTTCACCCCGCACCGCCGGCAGCACGGTCTCTCGCAGGTAATCGCACCACCGGCCGGGGTGGAACTCGCCCGTGCTCCACCGCCCGCCCCACGAACACCCGTTGTACACCACCTTCACGCCGGCCGCGGTCTTCAGCTCGACTTGCCACCCGCCGGGGGCGTCGGCCCCCTCGAAGCGGTACGCCTTCACCTTGTCGTCCTCGTAGCTGCCGAGTTCTTGCAGCACGGCCAGCAGTTCGCGTTCGGTCATGGTCGTTCTCCGTGGTGGTGATGGGCCGGGCGGTGTGCCCGTGTGGTCAATACTCGTCGGGCAGCAGGATCGTGGTCGCGGCCCGCCGGCCGATCATGTCTGCCGCCTCGGTCAGCACCCACACCTTCACGCCCGTGGCCAGCACGTAGGCGGAGAGGATGCGGGAGCCGTCGCGGACGGCGGCGTCGTTCGCGGCCTTGTCGTCGTCGCTCAGTTCGCCCCATTCGCCGGCGGTGTGCCGAGCGGGAACAGCGGGCAGGGCATGGGGCGGCTATCGAGCTTCGCGGCGGCGGCACGCAGGGCCTGCACCGCTTCCGCCCGCGTGGGGAACTCCTGCCGCCCCATCGCCCGGATCAACTCCAGGGGCAGCACGCCGGCCGGCGGGCACACGCCCCACCAGTCGCCGCCGGCCGGGTGCCAGCGGTACACGCCGGCGGCGGGCAGGTACTCCGGGGCCGCGTCCGCCAGCACCTTCCGCACGTCCCGGAGGTGCAGCGGGCAGTAGTCTTCCGGTTCCCACCCGTGGGCGTTCATCGCCCGCAGTTCGGCTTTCGTGAAGGTCGGCATGGTCGTTTCTCCGGTTCTGGGTTGCGGGGCCGACGATGTGTCGGCCCCGGTGTCGCACCACTCAGCAGGGCAGCGGCTCTTGCAGGATGGTCCGCCCGAGCGAATCCGCGTGCTCGTCGTCCGCCAGCCGATCCGGGCCGTCGTGGTTCTCGAAGGCGTCGGCGTAGTAGGCGTCCCGATCTTCCGCCTCGGCCGCAACGTCCGTCACCGTCTCGCGGCCGTCGTCGGCCAGCCACCCGTTGGCCAGCAGCGTGCGGACGGCCTCGATGTGCTTGCACGGCTGGCCGGTCTTCGAGAACACGAACCCGCGGCACTCGCAGCCCGTCGCGGTGGTCACGTAGTTCTCGTCGCCCACGCTCTTCGTCAGCCGCACCCCGCCGAACGGCTGGACCGTCAGGGCGTAGCGGACGTGGGTGCGGGCGTCGGTCAGTTCGAGCAGCCCCACCCCCTTGCACGCCGGCGTGTACTTCATCACCCGGTGCGGGTTCGACTTCGAGGCGGGCAGCAGGTCGGTGAAGGTGGGCATGGCTGGGGTCCGGTGCGGGGTGATGGAGGTATAGTACACTACGCTAGCGTAGTGTCAATGCCCTTGCCCCGGAATCTTTGTGTGATACGCTAGCGTTGTGAGATACCACGTGCGGGAGGGGTGGTTATGTCGAGCAACGGTCAGCGGGTGAACATCGGTGTGCGACTGCTGCCGCACACCGTCGCGGCCCTGGACGCAGCCGGCGACCGCATGGGCGGGAAGTCGCGGGCGTTCGTCATTGAGGTGCTGGCGGCGCTCTACGCCGGCGGGTTGACCCCTCAGACGGCCGTGCCGGTCGGCCTCGTGCCGGCGGACACGCGAGCCAAGAAGGGGCCGCGGAAGGAGGGCAAAAAGGCAACCGCCCGCTCTTGACACTACGCTAGCGTAGTGTAATATACCTCTGTCGGTACCGGGCACACCGCCCGGCCGACGACACGGGAGACGACGATGCGGTACGACGAACTGCTGGACCTGCGGTTGGCGGAACCGTTCGAGCCGTTCCGGCTGGTGATGGCGAGCGGCCGGCACTACGACGTGCGGCACCCGGAGCTGCTGGTGGTGGGGGAGTTCACCAGCTCCCTCGGGATCGCCCACCACACCCCGACCGGGCGGGTGGTGGCGGACCAGATGGTGCGGCTGACAAACATCCAGGTGACGGAGGCGGTTCCGCTGGCCGTGGCCGATGAGGTGGACCGGGAGATGACGCAGAAGTAAACGAAGCGGCCCCGGCTCACTCCGGGGCCGCGGTCATTTTACACCTCGTCAGTTTTCCACGCGCCCGCCCACCCGCTGGCCCACCCCCACCCCCGCTACACTCCCTCACGTGCATC
>JANNVG010001154.1:0-3280 GCA_031414395.1 Fimbriiglobus sp. | reverse complement strand
GGGGGCCAAGCATGTTTCTTCGCCGGCGAGCAACGCGAGCGCCGGAAGCGGTTGGCGCTCGCGATGCTCGCGGCGAAGACAAGACAGACGACTCGCCCGCTCCCGATCAGCTCCGTCGAACACTTTCCGCCCGCCCGTCGGAACCGATGGTACACTTCCTTCACGATCCCCTCACGTGACCCCGCCCCCTATGTCTGCCATCTCCGTTCGCTGCCCTGGCTGCCAGGAGAGGCTGGCCGTGCCGACTGACACGGCCGGCACGCTGTTCAACTGCCCGCGGTGCCGGGTAGTGGTGGGCGTGGCCGAAGAGGGGAACACGGTCATCGACGGCGAGGTGCCGGACTTCTCGTACCTGAAGAAGCAGGCGGAGCAGGACGACGACATTCTGGTGAGCGAAGACCCGGACGAAGTGGAGAGCGCGCTGGGCGAGACGACCAGCCGGCCGGCCCCGAAACCACCCGCGAAACCGGCCCCGAAACCACTCGCCCCGATGGTGTACACCCCCCCGCCCGCTGACAGTGGCAACCCGTTCGCCGCGATGTCGGAACGTCAGCCGAAACCGCGTCCCGCGGCCCCCGCGCCCGTCCCCGAACCGCCGCCGAAAACCCGCGACCGCCGTGACCCGCCGCCGATCATTCGCACCCCGGTCTGGGTGTGGCCGGTGTTGATCGCCCTGGCCGTGTACGCCGTCGCCGCCACCGGGCTGGCCGCTTGGGGGTGGCTGCGTCCGATTGCACCGGCACCCACCCCCGTAAAATCAGTCCGATAGCTGGGCACGCACGCGACTCTTCCCGCCCGGCGTGATCTATACTGCCAACTATGACGCCCACTACCCCGGACGCCCGCGAACTCACCCGCCGCGGCCGCGCCTACGCCCGCCGGAACGAGTACGATCGGGCCGTCGAGATGTTCACCGGCGCGCTCGACCTGTCCCCGGACGACGTGGGCGTGCTGTACTCCCGTGGGAACGCGTACATCGCCCTCACCCGGTACGACGACGCCGTCACCGACTTCACCGCCCTGCTGGCGACCGACCCGGAGCACGTGGCCGGGCTGCACAACCGCGGCACCGCCCGCACCGAGCTGGGCCGGTACGCCGACGCCGTCGCCGACTTCACCGCCGCCATCGCCGCCGCGCCGGACGACCCCGACCCGCTGAACGGCCGCGGCGACGTGTACCGCCGCACGGGGCAGCACGACGATGCCCTGGCCGACCTGAACAAAGCCATCGAGCTGGCCCCGCGGTCGGTGCGGGCGCACTTCATCCGCGGGCAGGTGTGCGTCGCCCGCCACGACCACACGGCCGCCGCCGCCGACTTCGACACGGTGATCGAGCTGTCCCCGCGGGCGGTCCGGGCGTACCTCCTGCGGGCGGCCAGCCGGGAGGCGCTCGGCGACCCGGACGGCGCGCTCGCCGACCTGGGGTCCGCCCTGCGGCTGAACCCGCGGTCCACCGACGCGGCCCGGCACCGCGGGCGGCTGCTGTCCGACCTGGGCTTCCACGCGAAGGCCGCCGCCGACTTCGACTGGGTGCTGCGGCAGTCGCCGAAGGACGTGGACGCGATGAACCAGCGGGGGGCGGCTTACGTCGAACTCGGCTGGCACGTGAAGGCGGTGGCCGACTTCACCCACGCCATCGCCCTCGCGCCCGGCGACGCCGACCCGCTGTACAACCGCGGGCTGGCCCACGCCCGCGCCAACCAGTACGACGCCGCCATCCGCGACTTCACCGCCGTCATCGCACTGCGGCCGGACGAGCCGGACGCCTACCTGCAGCGCGGGTACGCCGAGCAGCAGTTGATGGACTCCCACCGGGCCGTGGCCGACTTCACGCGGGTGATCGGACTGGAGCCGACGGCCGTGCGGGGGTACTTCGCCCGCGCCACCGCCCGCCGCCAGACCGACGACCCGGACGCCCTCGACGACGCCAACACGGTGGTCGAACTGGCACCGGAGTCCCCCGCCGGCCGCAACCTCCGCGGGTCGATCTGCCTGGCCGCACGCGACTACGCCGGCGCCCTGGCCGACTTCGCTATCGTGCTCGCCGCCGACCCGAACGACTCGGCCGCGCTCAACGCCGCCGCGTGGGTGAAGGCCACCTGCCCGGACGAGACGCACCGCAACGCGGATGAAGCCTACGAGCTGGCCCGCCGGCTGAACGACAACACCGGCCACCAGGAGGCGGGCTACCTGGACACGCTGGCCGCCGCGTGCGCGGCGGTGGGCAAGTGGGATCTGGCGGTGAAGTGGGGGACGAAGGCGACCGGGCTGGTGCCGGCGGACGAGCGCGGGGCGTACAAGCAGCGGGTCGAGTTGTACAAGCAGCAGAAGGCGTTTACGGACAACGGGTGACACACATTCCGGGCGAGCCGTGCTCCGTCAGGAGCCGGGTTCCTGCTCCGGGCGAGCCGTGCTCCGTCAGGAGCCGGGTGACAAGAAACCCGGCGGCTCACGCCGCTCGGCTCGCCTGATTCGAAGACACCCGGCGGCTCACGCCGCTCAGCTCGCCCGGAGTTACACGGCTCGCCAGGACCGGGGTGACAGATGGACCGCTACTGGCTGCTCACGTGGACCTGCTACGGCCACTGGCTGCCCGGCGATTCGCGCGGGTTCGTAGGCAACGTGTTGAACGACCTCGGCGAGCGGGTGGTTCATAACCTGCCGGGCACGCCCTACGCCGCCGACGTGCCGTAATTGGCAGATTGGGTCCGGAGTCAGATGAAAGGGGAGCCGGTGTCGCTCGGGGTGGCGGACGCTGAGGCGGCACTCGGGCAGTATCAGGAGACGAGTCGAATCCGAATGTGGAGTCTGGAAGCCGCGAGCGTGATGTTCAATCACACACATCTGGCGGTCGGGGTGGAAAGTGATCCCGAGCCGTCGGGCGTCTTGGAGACGTCAAGAGTTGGGCGACGCGAGCCGTCAAGAAGCTCCGTCGTCTCCCTCCGAACGGGACATTTTGGACGGCGAAGGGGTCGGTGCGGAAACTGCCAGACCAAACGGCCCTGACTGCGGCGGTCCTCGACGTGGTGAAGAAGCAGCCGAACCCACTCGCCCGCTGGTGGCATCCGATGTGGCAACCGACACTCGACGACTACGATCGGCAGTCGAACGGCGGGTAGTTCGGGCGAGCCGTGCTCCGTCAGGAGCCGGGTGAACAAGAACCCGGCGAGCCGTGCCCCGTCACGAGCCGGGTCACTCCTCGCGGGCGAGCCGTACCCCGTCAGGAGCCGGGTGAACAAGAACCCGGCGGCTCACGCCGCTCGGCTCGCCTGATTCGATG
>JANNVG010001153.1:0-1681 GCA_031414395.1 Fimbriiglobus sp. | reverse complement strand
CGGAGCGAGCCGAGACCCACGGACGACCTGAACTTCGTGGGTCTCGGCTCGCTCCGCTCGCTCGGACCCCCACGACCCACACCACCCCATCTGCACCGCTGCACAAACCAGCCAGCCCGACTTCTCCCGTAGACACCCGCCGGCCCCAGCGGTACACCCACCGCTGGAGGACTGCGCGTGCTCACCCGCCTGCTCGACTACCTGTTCGCCGCCCTGTTCGGCACCTTCCAGCGGATGATCTTCTGGGAGCTGCTCCGCGTCTTCCTGCTCTGCCTGTTCGCCCTGGCCGGCGTGTTCACCCTGCTGGCCGTCCTGCAACAGATCCAGTTCGGCGTGTCGCTCGGGCAAGCCCTGCGGATGCTCCCGCTGCTCGTGCCCACGTCCATCCCGTGGATCACCCCGCACAGTTGCCTGTTCGCCTCGTGCGTGGTGTACGGGCGGATGGCGCACGACAACGAGGCGGTCGCCCTGAAGGCGGCCGGGGTGGACCTGCTGTCCGTCCTCCGCCCGGCCGTGCTGCTCGGCGCGGTCGCCGGCGTGTTCACCGCCTACTTGCAATTCGACGTGACGCCGCACTCGTGGCGGGGCAGCCGGGAGGTGCTCGTCGAAGACCCGGAGGAGGCCATCGGGCTGGTGCTCAAGCGGAAGCAGACGCTCGAGTTCGGGTCGGGCAACAGGTTCAAGCTGAGCGTGCGGGACGTGCAGGTGGGCACGCGGAAGGAGCGGGTGACGGACGAGTCGGGCGGCGTGAGCGAGCGGGAGGTGCCCGAGCAGCGGCTGGTGGACGTGGTGCTGAAGGAGCGGAAGGAGGGCGCCAGCAACTGGCAGGAGCCGGAGTGGGTGGCCCGCACGCACTCGGCCGTGCTGCGGGTGGAGCCGGCCACCGACAAGCGGCCCGGCAAGGTGCAGGTGGGGGATTTGAACCAGGAGTGGGAGGTGTGGTCGAGGAGCACCGAGCCGGGAGTGCAGGGCACCGGCCGGCACGTCATGCAGCCCGAGGACTCGCGGTTCGACCTGCCCGCCCTGTACAACCTGGCCGTGCTGCGGAAGCAGAACTCGTACAACCCGGCGATGGTGGACTGGAACCGGCTGCTCGACACGGCCGCCGAGACGGGCGGGGTGTCGCGGCAGCACGAGGTGTACGCCCGCACCCTCTCCGCGTTGCCCGACCGCCGGATCACCCCGGCCGAGGTGGAGGCGTGCCAGGGCGAGGTGGGGATCACGCCGGCCGTCGAGCCGGCCGCCCGGCTGAAGCAGATTCAGGAACACCAGGAGAACGTGGCCCACTTCGCCCGCATCGACCGCCACCTGCGGTACGAGTACCACCAGCGGCCGGCCGTCGCGTTCGGCTGCCTGATGTTCGCCGCCCTCGGCTGCCCGGTCGGCCTGTGGGCGAACCGGGCCGACTACCTGAGCATCTTCGTCATCTGCTTCCTGCCGGCGCTGCTCGTGTACTACCCCGTCCTGTTCATGGTCGGCGGGTACGCCCGCGACGGCAAAATCCCCATGGCACTGGGCGTGTGGACGGCCAACGGCGTGCTGGCCGTCGGCACGATCCTCTTGTCGTGGCGGCTCATCCGCCGGTAGGGGGCCGGTGTCGACGCCCGTCTGGGTTTCGGGCACGAGCCGGAAGCGTGAGCGACCGGTGGGTTAGACGCCCGGCGCGCACCCGTACGGGGTT
>JANNVG010001152.1:0-5726 GCA_031414395.1 Fimbriiglobus sp. | reverse complement strand
GTCGGGTGCCCACCACCTGATCGCAAGGGTGGTCGGCACCCGACTCCCTGGCGGTCGCGGTTCCAGTTGCTTCGCACCCGCTCCCTGGCGGTCGTGGTTCCAGTTGCGCACTCGCACTTACCGGCCGGGCAGGATGGTGCCGCCGGTCGAGTCGGTCAGTTCGACCACGCCGGTCACGCTGTTGTAAATGAACTTCTTCGCCCGGGTGGACTGCTGCTGGTTGACCGACCGCTTGTTCGCGTGCAGGGAGGCCATGCGGCCCAGGTTGGCTTCGAGCGTCACCCGCGTGCCGTCGAACACGATCTTGTCGCCCAGCCCGGTGCGGGTGTCGTCCCGGAACTCGGCGTTGCCCAGGGCGGTCAGCCGCTGGTCCGGGGCGGCGTCCTTCTTCGCCTTCGACGACGACACCACCAGCTTGTCCTCGCTCCGCAGCAGTTCCGACCGCACCGGCAGGGTGTGCGCCTCCAGCTTGAGCAGCAGCTCCGTCGTCGGCGCGCGGAGGGCGACCCCGCCCTTGTCGAACGTCGCCTCCTGGTACAGCCCACCGCCCTGGTCGATGGCCGTCATGGTGGACTGGAAGTTCACCAGCGTCAGCTTCATTTCGCCGGCGTCGTCCTTCTTCGCCGCCGTGCTGGTCCGGCCGGTCGCCTCGTCCGCCTTGTGCGGCTGGAGCAGCCGCAATTCGCCCGGCCCGGTGGCGTACAGCTTCTGCTCCTTCGGCGCGTTGTCGAAGTCCATCTGCCGGGCGGTGAGCATCCGCGCCTTCAGGGTGGCGCCAGTCGGGGCGGTGGTCAGTTCCTGGAAGATGACGTACCTGTCCTCGGCCTTCGTCGCGGCCGGGTCGGGCACGGCCACGGCCGACTTCACCTTCGGGCTGGGTTCGTCCGCCCGGCGGTTGGCCGCGTTGCGGTCGGTCCGGCGGGTCTGGTTGAAGTACACCGGGCGGTCGAGCGTCAGGTCGAGCTGGTGACACCACAAGTGCGTGCGGGTGGTGGCGGTGTTCAGCGGGCCGGCGTCTCGCGGGGCGGGCAGCACCTCCCGCTGCGCCACCGCCACCACCTCCACCGGCGCGGGGGCGGCGGCCCGCGGCTTGTCCCCGTCCGCCTTCTGCTGCACCGTCACCCCGCCGACGAACACGGCGAACGCCTTCGCCCCCTCGAACCTCATCCGCTCGGACCAGTCCACGATCAACTCCGACGGCGAACTCAGGTCGTTCCCGGCCACGTCGGAGGTGGTGAGCGACCGCAGCTTGCCGCGGCCGGCCACGCTCGCCGTGTTGTTCGGCTGGTCGATGACCACCACCGGCCCCCACACGGTCGTGTCCTCGAACGCCACCATCGCCAGCTTCGCCTTCGGGTCCGCCGCGGTGACGGTGAGGACGCTGCCCCCGCCGCCGGGTGCGTTCTCGACGATCAGCTTGTCGCCGGTCGCGTCCATGCCGTTCTTCGGCTTGGCCGGGTCGTTCGGGTCGGGGTCCTGGTGGGCGACCACGTGGTCGTCGCACCGCGCCTTCAGCAGTTCGTACTTGGTCTTGGGCGGGGCGGGCTTGTCCTGTGGCGGCAGACCGGGGGCGGGCGGTTCGGGGTAACGGCCGAGCCACGCCTCGACGGTGTCCGCCTGGAGGTACATCGGGTTGGGGATCGCCGCCGCCGCGGGCTTGGCCGGCTCCGCAGCCGGTTTGGGCATCGGCTTCGGGTCGGCGGTAAGCGGCACAATCGGCGCCGGCATCGGGGCGGCGGGCGCAGCAGGCGTCGGGGCCGGGGCGACCACCTTCGGCGGGGCGATGTCGTCGAACCAGGCGGTCAGCTTGTTCGTCTTGCGGATGACCAGTTCGGTCGAGTCCAGGTGAACGTCGGTGGTGGC
This sequence comes from Fimbriiglobus sp., assembly GCA_031414395.1. GTDB lineage: Bacteria > Planctomycetota > Planctomycetia > Gemmatales > Gemmataceae > JALHQU01. Next base: position 3,863 of record JANNVG010001152.1, on the reverse strand, counting down.
GACCAGTTGTTCGGGGGTGGCGCCGCTGGTGGCGGTCTGGCGGGCGGTCGGGTCGCCCGGCCGGTTCGACACCCACAGCCAGATGTCGGCGGCCCGCAGGCTGAAGGCGTTCGCCGCGTCCACGAACGCCGCGTTCTCCTGGAACTTGAGCAGGTCTTGCACCCGCCCGCCCTTGCCGTTCCGCCACTTCTCGTGGTCCAACCGCTTGCCCCACTGGGCGACGGATGACTTCACCGCCTTCGTGTCCGGGTCGCGCTCGATCAGTTCCAGCCGGCCGGGGCCGGTCACGCTGGCCGTCGTCTCCCGCCGCGGGTCGGGGGTGCCGGGCGGCGGGTCTTGTCCGGTGAGCGTGACGACGGCGGCGGTGACGGCGTCGCCGGCGGTCAACTTGCTGCCGGCCTGCTTGGCCACCACCGGCACGTCGGTGGTGCCGTGCAGCACCGTCACCGTGCGGTTCGCCTTGCGGTCCTGCGTGTGAACCAGCTTCACGCACGACGCCTCCAGCCCCTCCGCCTGCGCGGACAGCGTGACCATCGGCCCGCTGGCGGTGATCTGCCGCACCACCAGCCCGCCGCCGTCGGCCAACGGACTGCTGCCGGGCGGGGTCGCCTTCCCCTTCTCCGGGTCGCTCAGGTCGAGTTCCAGCCGCGTGCAGATGAGGTCGTCCGTCTGGTTGCGGGCGTTCAGGCGGGTGACGACGACGAAGTTCTGCCCGCCGTCCGGGGCGATGGCCGCCGCGTCGAACGTGGCCAGGCTCTTCTCCAGGTCGTACTGGAAGGCGCCCGGCGTGCTCACCACCAGCAGCGACCGCCTCTCGAAGCGGTCGGCCACGGTGCCGCCGTCGATCAGCCCGCCGCCGACGGCGGCGAGGGCGAGCGGCGGGTCGGCGTTCGGCGCCGGCGGGCGGGCGGGCGATTGTGTGGCCGGCGGCGGGGCGCTCGACTGGCCGGGGAAGCCGGCGTTGCCGTCCGTCCACAGGCACATGAGCACCCCCTCGCCGAGGGTGATGTCGTGGACGCCGGAGAACGAGTTCGGCTGCTTGGGGGCGTTCGGGTCGCGCTTGGCGGGCGCCAGCCGCACGCTCAGCCCGCGGCCGACGGCGGTGGGCGGGGGCAGGGTGCGGCCGGACAGGATGTCGGCCACGGCGTCGAACCGCCGCAGGTCGTCGGCGTACCGCCGCGGGTCGTCGGCCGCCACCGTCGCCGCGAACGGCGGGATCGGGTCGGGCAGCAGCAGTTCGCTCACCGCACTCCGCGGGGCGGCCGGGTCGGTCAGTTTGGCCAGTGTGGTCTCGCGGGCCCGCACCCGCCGGGGCAGGTTGCGGCGGTCGAACACTTCCACCGACGCGGCCGTCCAGATGTGCTTGGTGTCGGGCGACTCGGGCACGCCGTCGTTCGGCAGTTGCACGAACAGCGGGCCGACGGTGCGGAGCACGAGGTGGTCGGCCGGGTCGGGCGACTTGCGGTTGTTCGTCAGCCAGATGCGGCCCTGGCGGGGGTCGCGGCGGGTTTCGGCCAGGGCTTTCGGGTCGTTGTCCGGCTCGCTCTCCAGGTCCAGGCGGACCATCTTCGCGGTGGTCATGTCCTCCATGCGGGTGATCGGCCGGTCGAACAGGATGTTCGCCCGGTCGGCGTGGATGGTGGTCGCCTCCGCCTGCTCGCCCGGCCGCACTTTGGCGTTCCGCGCCCCGAACAGGGCGACGCTGACCGGCGACACCACCACCCGCGGGGTGCCGTCGGTGACGGGCGAGCCGATGGCCATGACGCCGTTGCGGTCGATGATGGGCAGGCGGTGCTGATACACCCGCACATCAGAGCTGGCTTCCGGGCTGTTCTCGCCGAACGCGATCTGCAACTGGCCGATGGTGGTGGACGGCCGGTGAACCACCCGCTCGCCCTTCCCGCGGACCGTGTACTTGTCGGGGAGTGCGGGCAGGCCGTCGAACCCGCCGAGAAAGAATTGGTAGACGACGAACGCGGCGACGAGCACCACGATGCCCAGCAGCAGCAGCCCGACCCGTCGCGGCGTCCACACGGTTCAGCCCTCGGAGTATCGGTCCACCACCCCGTCCCACTCGCCCCGCAGCTTCAGCACCCACTCGATCGCTTCCCGCACCGCCCCGGCCCCGCCGACGGCCGTGGTCGTGTAGTCCGCGACGGCTCGCACTTCGGCACACGCATCGGCCACCGCCACCCGCAGGCCGCACCGCCGCAGCACGGGCAAGTCCGGCAGGTCGTCACCGATTGCGACTGTCTCTTCCGCGGACACTCCGTGCCACGCCAGCACTTCCTCGAGCGCCGGCACCTTCTGTTCCCGACCAAGCAAGACCGGGGCCAACCCCAGCTCCGCCGCCCGCCGCTCGACCGCCTTCGACCGCCGCCCGGAGACGACCGCCGCGTGCAACCCGAGCGACCGCCAGATTTTCAGCCCGGAGCCGTCCCGCACGTGGAACCGCTTCAGTTCGTCGCCGGCGTCGGTGTACACGATGCGGCCGTCGGTCAGCACGCCGTCCACGTCCAGCACGAGCAGGCGGACGCCGGCCGCCCGCAGGGTGATTGTATCCGCGCGGTCCAAATAATACCTCGCGTCGTGTGGAAGAGGATTTCACCGCGGAGGGCGCAGAGGGCGCGGAGAAGACTGAGGAGGTAACCACAGAGGCACAGGGACACAGATTGAACCGAAGTCAGTTCTCGGACCCAGAACTCTCTTCTGTCTTCTCTGTGTCCCTGTGCCTCTGTGGTTAGTCTTGCCTTCCTGCCTTTCTCTGCGCCCTCTGCGGTGAATCGGTTTTCACCCGCCTACCAGCTTCAGCACCGGCGGCGGGGCGGTCTCCTCCGGCAAGTCCACGCCGATCAGGTCGGTCACGTCCAGCATCCCCACCGGCTTGCCGGCGGCGTCCACGACCGGCAGTTCGCTGACCTTCTTCGCCCTCATGCGGTCGATGGCCGTGCCCATCTTCTCGCCCACGCTCACGGTCAGCGGGCGGCGGGTCATCACCGCTTCGATGGGCTGGTCGAACGTGCCGTCGGCGTTCTTTTCAAACAGCCGGGCCAGGTCGCTGTCGGTGAAGATGCCGGCGAGCGTGCCGTCGGGGTGGGTCAACATCACGGCCCCGGTGCGTCGGCCCGGCTGCTTCGCCCGTGCGAACACCGCCCGCACCGTCTCGCTCGCCGCCGCGATCCGCAGTTCCGTTCCGCTCCGCATGTACGCTTCGACGTCTGCCAGCTTCCGCCCCAGACTGCCGGCCGGGTGGAAGCGTGCGAACTGCTCGGCCGTGAACTGCCGCATTTCTGACAGCGTGAACGCGATGGCATCCCCCAGCGCGATCATCACCGTGGTGCTGCTGCTGGGGGCGAGCGAGAGCGGGCAGGCTTCGACGACGGGTCCGTACACGATGGCGGCGGTGGACGAGCGGGCGAGGGTGCCGTGCGGGTTGCCGGTGATGGCCACCACTGCGGAGGCCAGCTCTCGCAACGGGCCGAGCAGCCGCAGAAGTTCTTCACTTTCCCCACTGTGACTGAGCAGAAGTGCCACGTCGTCCGGGTGAACTGCCCCGAGGTCGCCGTGAACGGCCCGCGTGGCGTCGAGCGAATACGCCCGGGTGCCGGTGCTGTTCAGCGTGCCGACGATCTTCAATCCCACGTCGGCGCTCTTACCCACGCCCGTGACGGCCACCCGCCCGCAGCCGTTCGCCAGCACGTCCACCACCCGCACGAACGCCGGGCCGAGGCGGTCCGCGGCCGTTCGCACCGCGTCGGCTTCGGATCGCATCACCGTGCGGGCGAAGGAGATCGGGTCGAACGCCGGTAGCCGGGCCGGTTCGCTCATGGGGGGTGGACTCCGCGGGCGGGCGAATGATAACG
>JANNVG010001151.1:0-2012 GCA_031414395.1 Fimbriiglobus sp. | reverse complement strand
CGCCCCCCCGCCGCTCACCCCGGCCGGTTTCCTCTAACCGGCCCCCGCCCCCACCCCGGGGCGCGGGGACGCCCCGGGTGCCCGCGGCGATGACGAGACACGGCGGCGGGGGTACTGACCTCCCGTCATGAGCCTCGGCACGCGGACTGACCTGTCAGTTCGCGTTACCGAGGCACGAACCGCGAAGCGGTTCGGCAGTGTGCGTCCGGGGGTCCGGACTCGCCCGCGGCGTAACGCCGCAGTCAACGCTACCTCCCGCCGCTCGCCGGGTGGTTACTTCTTGTCGCCGGCCGGGTCGGTCGTCTTGTCCTTCCACGGGCCTTCGAGCGACTGATACTCTTCCGGCACCATCAGGCTGCCCTTGTCGCCGCCGGTCCAGCCCTGAATCTGGTTCGGCTTGCCCCGCTTCTTGCTCCGCTCTTCCCACTGGGTGGCCCAACTGGCGTCGGCCTCCACCGGCTTGCGGGCCTCCTTGTCCCAGTACAGCGCCTTCCCCTGGCGGTAGCTCTGCGCCCCCATGTTGACGGTGGTGAACGCGGCGGCGCCGAGTTCGGGCGTGCTGAACGTGTCCTTGTTCTGCTCGCTCACGCACTTCAGGTGGTTCTCCCACAGGGCGTAGGTGTCGTCGCCTTTCAGCCCGCCGCTCACGAACTCGCCGTCCTTCGGGATGTCCCCGCTCGGCCCCTTCGGCGCGCTGCCGACGCCCTGCGGCAGGATGGTGTACCCGAACTCGCGGGGCGACTTGGGGTCGTCCTTCTTGGTCGCCTTGCTCTCGAACACCAGCGTGCCGGTGTGCCCGCGGATCACCTCCTCGATGCGGTGGTCGTTGCACATGGTGGCGGTGATGAGCACCTGGCAGCCCTCGTCGTAGTCGGCCACCACCGTCGCCACGTCGGGCACGTCGCGGGTGTCGTACTCCATGTAGATGCCGCCGGCGCCCACCACCCGCTTCGGGTACCGCACGCCCATGGCGGCGATCAGGTGCGTCGTCTGGTGGACGAACAGGTCGGTGAACATGCCGCCGCCGAACGGCCAGTAGCACCGCCACTGGTGGAAGACGGCGCGGTCGAACGGCACGTCCTTCTCGCTCGGCCCGACCTTCTGCCCGGCCACCTCGAAGTCGTTCCCCAGGAACATCTTCCAGTCGACCGACGTCGGGTTCATGTCCTTGGTCAGCTTGTAGTACCGCCACTGCCCGCCCTTGCTGTTGCGGTAGTAGCTGGTCTGCCCCTGCATGATGTGCCCGATGTTGCCCGCCTTGATGTAGTCGTGGGCCATCCGCCAGGTGGGGTCGGCCATGCTCTGCACCCCGACGGTCATCACCAGCTTCGTCTTCTTCCAGGCGTCCACCACCGCCTGCGCCTCCGCAATCGTGCGGGTCATCGGCTTCTCGCAGTACACGTGCTTGCCCGCGTCCAGGGCGTCGATGGTCATCTTGGCGTGCCAGTGGTCGGGCGACGCGACCACCACCATGTCCACGTCCTTCTGCTCCAGGATCACGCGGTAGTCTTTGCTCACGTGCTTCTTGTCGTCCGCCACGCCCATCCGCTTGGCCGACGGGAACAGGCCGGCGCCCTTGCCGCCGCTCTTCGTCTGGTCGCCGTCCCACACGTCGCACGCGGCCACCGCCTTCACGTTCTTCTTCTCGCCGGTCATCTTCAGGATGACGTCGATGTGCTGCTGGCACCGCCCGCCGACGCCGAGGAAGCCGACGCGGACGGCCTCGTTCGCGCCGGGCACCTGGGCGTAGCTCTTGGCGGTCATGGACACGGCCGTGGCGGCCACGGCGGCGGTGCCGAGGAACCCGCGGCGGGAGGGGCGCTTCTTCGCGGTCATGGGGAGGGACTCCGGGGGGCGGGAGAGGGGGTTGGGTGGGAGGAGGGCGGGGGGGGGGGGGCGGGGGTTTGTGGGGGGCAGGCCCCACGGGCGGGGGGGGGGGGGAAAGGGGCCCGGCCGCCCCCGGCCCGGCCGGGGGGGGGGGGGGCCGCAGGCGGGGGGGAGGCGGCCGCGGG
>JANNVG010001150.1:0-3309 GCA_031414395.1 Fimbriiglobus sp. | reverse complement strand
GGGGCCAGCGACTGAACGGAATCTCGGTGAGCAAAACAGGTCCGCCCAACTGTGACGACTCCCACTTGTCCGTCGAGTCTCCGGCCCCTCGCTCGCGCGTCGGGCTAACAAGCGGTCTCCGGCCCCTCGCTCGCGCGTCGGGCTAACAAGCGAGGACTCGATTCCACCATGCTCCTCCCCGCGCTCGCCCTCGCCGCCTCGCTCACCGCCCCGTCGTCGGCCCCGCCCACGCACGGCCTGACCGTCCGGCCGTTCGGCCCGACCGCCGACGTGTTCATCCCCGGCACCCGCCCGCACTTCCTCGACCACGCCTCCCGCGTCGGGCCGCCGTTCAAGCGGAGTGAAGCGGCCAAAGTGATCGACACGTTCGAGCTGGTGTTCCTCGCCCGCACGCGCCCGGTGCGGGTGCGGGTGGTCACGCAGGTGGCCGGCCAGACGCTGAACGAGCGGTTCGAGGCGCACCTGGGCGAGATGTTCAAGGCGGCCGACCGCGACACCGACGGCACGCTGAACAGGTACGAGTGCGAGCTGGTGTTCTCCAAGACGGAGTTCCGCTCCATGCTCGCCGGCGGGTTCGCCTTCCGCGGGCAGAGCGGGGCGTTACCCAGCCTGGAAGTGATCGACCGCGACGACGACGGCAAGGTGGCGTTCGAGGAGTTCGCGGAGTACTACACGCCCGAGTTGGGCAAGCTCACCCAGACCCGCCCGAGCTACGCCCGCCCCAACGCGAACGACCAGTTCACGCCCGAGTTGTTCGCCCGCCTGGACGCCAACAAGGACGGCAAGCTGACCGCCGACGAACTGAAGGAGGGCGAGAAGATCCTCATCCCGCTCGACACCGACGAGGACGAGACCGTCAGCGGGGGCGAGCTGATGGCCAACCCGATCCGGCCCGCCCGCCTGGGCGCCACCGGCACGGGGATGATGGACGGCATGATGGGCGGCGGCGGCATGAACGGCCCCGGTGCCCGCCAGCCGGACGACGTGCAGGTGTTCCCCTCCGCCCTGCCCGGCACGGTGGTCCAGGCGCTCATCAAGCGGTACGACGATAACGGCGACTACGACCTGTCGGCCGGCGAAATCGCCTTCGACAAGGCCACGTTTGACAAGCTCGACATGGACAAGAACGGCAAGCTGTCGGCGATCGAACTGGAAGCGTGGCGGACGGGCGAGCCGGACGCGGTCGTCACCCTGGTGGTGGGCGACACGCAAGCCGCGTGCAAGGCCACCGCCAGGCTGAACGGCCGCGGGCTGGAACTGCCCGACCAGACGACCACCGACCGCGTGGTGCTGCGGGCGGACAAGCAGACGCTCGACTTCGCCGCCGCGCCCATGCCCGACTACGCCCGCACCCGCACCAACCCCTACGGCTACCTGTTCCCGGCCGACAAGAAGTTCCTCACTGAGCGCGACCTGGTCGGCCCGCAGTACCAGTTCCTGCGGGTGGCGTTCGACCCGGCCGACTTCGACGGCGACGGCAAGCTGACCCGCGACGAGTTCGACCGCTACTTCGCCCTGCAACAGAAGACCTCCCTGCTCGGCCTGACCCTCACGCACGCCGTGCAAGTGCCGAACCTGTTCCAACTGCTCGACGGCAACGGCGACGGCCGCCTGGGGGTGAAGGAACTCCGGACCGCCTACGCCCGCCTGCAACCGCTCGAACCGACCGGCGGGAAGGAGGTGACGAAGGCCATCCTCCAGCCGTCGGTGTCGGTGCGGGTGGGCAACACGCTGTACGGCGGGGCGGACACGGCCATCTACACCGGGCTGGCCGACGGCTCGGGGTACGGCCGCACGTCGGGTTCGCCGACCGCCGGCCCGGTGTGGTTCTACAAGATGGACCGCAACGGCGACGGCGACGTGTCGCGGGGCGAGTTCCTGGGCAACAAGACCGAGTTCGGCAAGCTGGACGCCAACACCGACGGCCTGATCTCGCTCGACGAAGCCGAGGCGTTCGAGGCGAAGGCCCGCCCGAAGAAGTGAAAGTGCTCTGCTCGCTCCGCGAGCGGACATCTTCTGGCGCTTGTAGGGCGGGTCGAGCAGGTCCGAAGGACCGCAAGCCCCGCCGCCGAACTACCAATCGAACAGGTGGTTCACAGTGCTGCGGAGCGCGACGAGCGGGGTGGGCGGGTTCCTGCGACGGCAGCGGTCGCGGTTGGGGGCGCCGAAGGCGATCACGGCGACGGCGCACAAGCTGGCCCGCATCGTGTACGCACTGGTGCGGCACGGCGGGGAGTACGTGAAGCGGACGGAGGCGGAGTACACGGCGCAGGTGCGGGAGCGGTTGGAACGGCAGTTGAAGCGGCGGGCGACGGAGTTGGGGTTCGAGGTGACGAAGAAGGTGGAGACGAGTGACAGCCCGGTGTCACTGACGCCACCAGACCCTGCGGCGGGCGAGTGACGGCGGCGAGTCAGGGGCAACGACCACACCGGGAGTGGCCCTCCCACCGACGCGAGACCCGTCGCGAACGACTTCCGCGACGAGGGCGACGGCCTGCCCGGAATTGCGAAACGTGCTGAAAACGAAGGGGCAGAGCGCGTCAGATGCCGTCAACTACCGGGGGAAGTTCCTGGGACGGCGTGCCTTTGCTGCCACAGCGACCAGTACCGCTCAGCGGCCGACTCCAGCGCCGCCTGCGACAGCGGCTGGCCTTCTGCGGTGGCGACGCTGGAGGACGAGTACCGCGTCAGGAGGTAGCCGCCGTATCCGCCGTCCGCGCACTCCACGCGGATCGACCCATCGGCGACTTCCGCCGACAGCAGTTCCAGACCGAGGGCGGCGACGGCGGATGGCTCGGACACCGTGGGTTGCTCATACGGCCGGAACTCGAACCGCTCGCAACCGGCCAACGTGACGAATAGCTGCTCGGATTGGGTGGGCAGGTGGCCGCAAAGGTACGCGATGCCCACCGACAGCCGCAGGTCGCCGGGGACGGTGCCCTCGGCCGCGACTACCTCGCCGTCATGCAGCACGTTCCAAACGGCGACATCCACTCCCAGAGCCCTCCGCCGCCGAACTAGTGATTAGGTTGCGCCCGAAGTGGATCGCAACCCGCCCGGTACGCTGCCGGGCCGCGAGCGCTTCGCGCACAGCGTGCCCGGCAGCGTACCGGGCGGGTTGACCGTTCGCAAGTGCCCTTTTTAGGATTGCGCCGGGGACGCTGGCTGCCGCCGCCGAACGATCAAGTTCAGCAGCCGGCCCGCGCCGCGGAGACCTTGCGGTCGCTACGGGAGCCGTGCGGTTCGGCCCACCTGGCCGGTCTGCTGCAACGCCTGGTTCTACCGGCGCTACACGACCGATGGTGGACT
>JANNVG010001149.1:0-1501 GCA_031414395.1 Fimbriiglobus sp. | reverse complement strand
GGCGACCCCTCCCCGGCGGGGAGGGGTGAGAACCCTACTTGCGGGCGTCGAGGCACACCACGTTCGCGCCGTCGCGGGTGTAGATGCGGCCGTCGAGGACGGCCGGGGTCGCCCAACAGTCCCCGCCGAGCAGTTTGACTTGTCCGAGCACGCGGCACTCGGTCGGGTCGGCGGCGATCAGGAACAGCCCGCCGGACATGCTCTGCACCAGCAGCGTGTCGCCCACCAGCAGCACCGTCGGCGTGTCGAGGCCGGGCGGCGGCTCCCACTCGGCCACCAGCTTGCCGGTGGTCAGGTTCATGCACGCCAGTTGTGCGCCGTTCGCCCCATACACGAAGCGGTCGCGGTGGACGGCCGTGCTGTGTTTCGTCTGCATCCCGCCCTTGCCCGGCTTGAAGAACAGTTGCGTCACGCCCGCGCGGTCCACCCGCAACAGCGCACACCCCTTGCCGTACTCGGACGACACGAACACCGCATCACCGACGATCCCCGGCGAGGCGGCGTTCACTCTGAACGGCTCGTTCATCCACGGGTGTTCCCACAGATTCTTGCCGTCGGGCACGGCAATGCCGATCACCGAATCACCCGTCACGGCGACCACCTGCCGCACCCCGCCGAACGTGCCCGCCACCGGCGAACTGTACCCGCCCTGGTTGTCGCCCACCGCCCACCGCTGCTCCCCGCTCACGCGGTCGAACGCCACCACCGCCCCTTTCTTGCCGCCCGGCTGCACGATCACCAGATCGCCTTCGATGAGCGGCGAACAGGCGAACCCCCACGCCATCTTGCCCATGTCCACGGCGTAGTCGGTCAGCAGGTCGTGTTCCCACAGCAGTTGCGGCTTGGCGTCGCCATTCAGCTTCACGCACCGCATCTTGCCCGCCGCACCGACGGTGTACGCCCGCCCGTCGTGGATGGTGGGCGTGGCCCGCGGGCCTTCGGCGTACCCGACTTTCAGCGTTGCGTAATCGGCGGCGTAGTCATCTGACCACAGAACCTTGCCGTCGGTGGTACTCAGGCACACCAGCCGCTCGTTGCCCCCCTCGCGGCCCTGCACGTACACCCGCCCGTCGGCCACCGCCGCCGACCCGTACTTGCCCGCCACCGGGGTCTTCCACACCACCGTCGGCAGTTTGGCAGTCCAGTCGGTGTTGAAGTTGGTGGCGGAAGCGATGCCGTCGCGGTTCGGCCCGCGGTACTGCGGCCAGTCGGCGCCGGCCGGCGGCGGGGCGGTCACGGCCGTGTTCTTCCACTCCTCCAGCGCGGCGGCGTTCACCGTCTCGGTGTCGAACACTTTGAACATGCGGAGCAGTTGCCACGTCAGCCCGACCAGCACGGCGAGCGCCAGCAGCCCGACGATGAGCAGATACCGACGCGGGCGGGACATGGCACACTCCGGCGGGGGGAAGTACGGTGTATGGTAGCCGTGTGTGGGGCCGTATGTGACGAGCCGGGAGCGTGAGCGACCGGAGCCGCTCGAAACTCCGGTCGCTCACGCTCC
>JANNVG010001148.1:0-4120 GCA_031414395.1 Fimbriiglobus sp. | reverse complement strand
CGCCCCCCCTTGGGAGGGGGTGACTACGCTGGCCCCCCGGCCCCGTGGCGGCCGCGGTTCCAGTTGAGAGGCACCCATGTTACACCGAGCACTCGCCCTCCTGATGTTCCCGGTTGCTGACTTCGCGGCCGAGCCGAAGTCCGACCCGGCCGCGGTTGAACACTTCGAGAAGGCCGTTCGCCCGCTGCTGATCGAGCAGTGCGGCAAGTGCCACATCGAGAAGGCGAAGGGCGGGCTGAAGCTGGACACGCGGGCGAACCTTCTGAAAGGCGGTGACACCGGGCCGGCGGTGGTGCCCGGCGACGCGGCGAAAAGCCTGCTGGTGAAGTCGATTCAGTATGACGGCGAGCTGAAGATGCCGCCGGCGGGCAAGCTGAAACCGCACGAGATCGAAGCCATCACGAAGTGGGTGGCCTCCGGCGCGGTGTGGCCGTCCGCTGACAGCGGGGTGTCAGTGAAGCCGGCGGACGGTCCGCTGTTCACCGCCGAGCAGAAGCAGTTCTGGGCGTTCCAGCCCGTCAAGCGGCCCGACATCCCGGCGAACCCCGACCGCAAGGTCGGGGGTTCCTTCATCGACGCTTTCATCCAGCAGCGGTTGGACAAGTCGGGGTTAATGTTGTCTCCGCCCGCCGACAAGCGGACGCTCCTTCGGCGTGTCCACTTCGACCTGATCGGCCTGCCGCCGACGCCGGACGACCTGGCCGCGTTCGAGAAGGACACCTCGCCCGAGGCGTTCGAGAAGGTGGTGGACAAACTGCTGGTCAGCCCGCACTACGGCGAGCGGTGGGGCCGGCACTGGCTGGACGTGGCCCGCTACGCCGACACGAACGGCATGGACGAGAACACCCTGTTCGGCAATGCCTGGCGGTACCGCGATTACGTCGTCAGCAGCCTGAACGCCGACAAGCCGCATGACCTGTTCCTCCGCGAGCAGATCGCCGGCGATCTCCTTCCGCCGACCACCGACGAGAAGGTGAAGCGCGAACGCATCGCCGCTCTCGGCTTCCTCGCCGTCGGGCCGAAGCTACTGGCCGAACCCGACAAGCAGAAGATGCTGCTCGACATCGCCGACGAGCAACTCGACACGATCGGCAAGAGCATCCTGGGGCTTACGCTCGGCTGTGCCCGCTGTCACGACCACAAGTTCGACCCGATTCCCACCCGCGACTACTACAGCCTGCTGGCCGTGTTCACCGGCACCCGCACCATGCAGAACCTGAACACCGTGGCGAAGGCGTTCGAGCGGACGGTCGATGGGCCGGAGAAACCGGAGGTGACGAAAGCGCGGGCCGAGTTGGACAAACTCCGCAAGGAGGTGCGGCAGATCGAGAAGGAGTTCGGCAAGACGAAAGAGGACGACACGGCGAAGCGGCAGGAACTGCACGAGAAGGCGGAGGTGAAGCGCGCGGCCGTCAAGAAGTTGGAGCCGACGATCCCGCCGACGGAGTTGTTCTTGGGCGTGGAGGAGGGCACGACCGCGGCTTACGGCACCGCCCCGCGGAACTTGCACGTGCAAGTCCGCGGCAACTACACCACGCCGGGCGAGGAGGCACCGGCGGAGTTTCTCCGCATCGTGTCGGGGGAGAAGCAGTCGCCGTTCGTGACGACGAAACCGAACACCGCGGGCAAGCCCGAGGCGAACATGACGCGGTTCGGGTCGCCACGCGACCGCAGCGGCCGGTTGGAGTTGGCGAACTGGCTGACCGACCCGGCGAACCCGCTCACCGCCCGCGTGATCGTGAACCGCATCTGGCAGCACCACTTCGGCGAAGGGCTGGTGCGCACCCCCGACAACTTCGGCCGACTCGGCGAACGCCCCACGCACCCGGAGTTGCTCGACTGGCTGGCGACGGAGTTCGTGCGACCGACGAGCCGCGACCGCGAGGGAGCGGTCGGGACGCCGTGGGCATTGAAGCGGCTGCAGAAGCTCATCCTTCTCAGCCGCACCTACCAGCAGGCGAGCGGGATCGCTCCCGACGCGGACGCGGACAACCGCTTGCTGTCGTGCTTCCCGCGCCGGCGGCTCGACGCCGAATCACTCCGCGATTCACTTCTGGCCGTCAGCGGCCAACTCGACCGCACCGTCGGCGGCACGACCCACACCGGCAACAACCTGGATTACGTGGGCGAGGTGAAGTACGACACGACCCGGCGGAGCCTGTACCTGCCGGTCGTCCGTGGCAAGCTGTTCCCGTACTTCATCACGTTCGACTTCCCCGACCCCGGCGTGACGGTGGGTAAGCGGGCTACCACCACCGTCGCCCCGCAGGCGCTGTTCCTGTTGAACAACCCGTTCGTGAAGTATCTGGCCGAAGACCTGGCGGATCGGGTGATGGAGGCGAAGACCGCCCCGGAGCGGGTGACACGGCTGTACCGGCTTGCGTTGTTGCGCGAGCCGACCGCGGCGGAAGCGGAGCGGGTGGTGAAGTTCGTGACCGCTTACGCCGGGGCGCAAAAGGACGTAGCGAAGGCGGAGCGGGCGGCGTGGTCGGCGGCGGCGCAGAGCGTGTTCGCGTCGTCCGAGTTCTGCACCGTCGAGTGACGGCTTCGGTTGACAACTCTGGCGCGGGGTGATATTCGGCCTCACCTCCCGATGGAATCGTTCCGATGTGGCCCCGCTGGCTGTGCGTGGTCGGGTGCGGGCTCGCGCTCGCCCCGGTCGGCTGCTTCCTGTTCCCTAAGCCCCCGACTGTGTTCGGTCGGGTGCAGCTCGACGACGCGCCGACCGACGCGGCCGAGCGGGTGGCGTTCGACACGCGGTTGCTCGAACAGCCGGTCGGCGAGTCGTACCTCACCCGCGGGCTGTGGCACGCGGCACCGGACCCGCTGCCGCACCAGATGTCGGCACTGCTGGCCGCGAACGGCGTGCGGGTGGGGCTGGTGTCCGGGCCTACGCCGGCCGAGTTCGACAAGTTGGCCACTGGCGATGGAACCGCCATCGCTCCCACGCTCCGCCGCGGGCTGGCGGGCAAGCCGAAGCTCATCCCGGTAAACGGCCCGCTCGTCCGCTGCACCGCCGACGTGACCGATGCCCTCACCGCCGACAAGCGAAAGTTGCAACTCGCCGCCGTCGAGTGCGGCGTGATCGCCACGGGCACGCCGGACACTGGCGGGCGAGTGACAGTGCGGTGTCAGTTGCTCATGCAACACGGCGACAAGCGGGCGTGGTGGACCCCCACCGACGACGGCGGGTTCGAGCGGACCGACGAGCGGACGAAGGAGGACTTCCCGCCGCTCGTGTTCGAGGTGTCGCTGGCGACGACCGAGGCGCTCGTCGTCGGCCCGACGGCCGACCCCGACGGCACCCTCGGCGGGGTGTTCTTCTTCACCCCGGATCAAGCGAAGCAGCGGGTGCTAGTGATTCGCGCGAAAGCGGAGCGCTAACCCGCGGGTGAGGCGTGCGGGCAGGAACGGCCCCTCGTACACCAGCGCGGTGTAGAGTTGAATCAAGTTCGCGCCGGCGTCGAGCATCGCCCGCGCCGACGCCACGTCGTCGATGCCCCCGCAGCCGATCAGCGTCGCCGAATCGCCGACCCGCTTGCGGATGGCGGCCACCCGTTCGCGGGCGATCTCCTTCAGCGGTCGCCCGCTCCGCCCGGCCGGTTCGCCGTTCGGCGCCGTGCAGCCGAGCGTGTTCGTGGCGATCAGCCCTCTCGCCCCGGCGGCCATCACCGCGTCCGCCGCGGCGTCCAGATCCGTGCCAGTCAACTCGGGCGCCACCTTCACCAGCACCGGCTTTCCGACCGCCACCGCCCGCACTGCTGTCACCAGCCGCGAAAGCCATGCGGGAGTTTGCAGTGCCCGAAGCCCCGGCGTGTTCGGCGAACTCACGTTCACCGTCAGGAAGTCGGCGTGCGGGGCGACCACGGCGGCGGCGGCGGCGTAGTCGTCGGCCGTCTGCTCCACCGGCGTCGCTTTGTTCTTCCCCACGCTGATCGCAATCGGAATCGGCGGGCGAAGCCCGCGGCGGGCCTGAGTTTCCAGGGCCTTTGCCAGTGCTTCCGCCCCGTGGTTGTTGAACCCCATGCGATTCACAAGTGCGCCGCGCGCCCGCGCCCGGAACAACCACGGCGTGTCGTTACCCCGCGGGCCCCACGGCGGGTAACGGCCCAGATCCAGG
>JANNVG010001147.1:0-9041 GCA_031414395.1 Fimbriiglobus sp. | reverse complement strand
ACGGCTTCGCGGGCGGATTCGGGCGGTTGACGCGGACCAGTTGCCCGGCCATCGACGGGAGAGCCATCACGGCGGCGTGAATGCGGGCGGCGAGGGCGGGGCGGTCGAGGTCGTCGCGGATGGTGACGATGCCGGCGTGGTGCGGATTGGCCGCGTGCAGGGCGATGTAGTGCTTTCGGTTTTTCGTCAGCACCACCCGCCCGAGTTGGACAGCACGAGCGAGGACGGCCGGGTCGGGGATGCCCACTCCGGCCCGGCCGTCTTGGTGAACCGTCAGCACGTCGTAACCCAGGGCGCGAACCGCCGCCGTCGCGGGTCCGGGGAAATCTTCGTCGGCGTAGAACGTAACCACGTTTTACGCCTCGTCGTTTTCGCGGATGTTGGCGGCGATTTCTTCCGGGTGCAGGGCGGCGTACCGCCATGCGGCGTCCAGTTCCACACGGGTGAGGGGCGGGTCATAGTCGGCGAGCAGTTGCGCGTCGGTGAACCCGAGGTCACGTGCCTCGACGAGCATCCACACGGCGATCCGCCGCATCCCCACGCACGCATCCCCGCCGCACACGCCGGGCGTCTTGCGGATGAGCGGTTCCATGCCGGTGCGGGGGGCCACTTCCACGCGGGTGCCGTCGGCCAGCGGCGGGCTGCCGGGGTCGAGCACGATCACCCCATTCTGTACCGTCCCTTCCAGACTCATCGCGAACCCTCCCAGCGACACACTCCAGTTTATCCGACGGCCGGGGTGAGTGCGTCACGGCTTCGGCGGTCGTGGGCGGGCGGGAAGGTTGACCGGAACGAGTTGGCCGGTCAGGTCCGTCACACCGGCGAGCGCGGCGAGGATGCGGGCGGTGAGGGCGGAATGATTTTTGTCCTGTGAGCAGGCCACAATTCCCGCATGAGCAGGAACCAGCGAGTGCAGGCGGATGAAATCCTGTCGGTCGGTGGTGAGTACGGCTCGTCCGAGTTGAATTGCGCGTGCCAACACTCGTGGGTCCGGAATCCCTTGTCCGCCACGGCCGTCCTGCTGCACAGTCAGAACGTCGTGCCCGGCGGCGCGGAGGGCGGCCGACACCGGGTAAGGGAAATTCTCGTCCGCGTAGAACAGTGCCACGGCACGCCTCAGACGATGTTCTCGCGGATGGCCTGTACGATCTCGTCCGGATTTCGTCGAGCGTATTCCCACGCGGCGGCCAGTTCCTCGTGGGTGAGCGGGGTGGTGCAGAAGTACGTCAACAACTCCGCGTCCGGCACCCCATCATCCCGGTACGCCACCAGCGACCACACCGGCAGTCGCCGGAGGCCGACGATGGCATCCCCGCCGCACACGCCGGGCGTCTTGCGGATGAGCGGCTCCATGCCGGTGCGGGGGGCCACTTCCACGCGGGTGCCGTCGGCCAGCGGCGGGCTGCCGGCGTCGAGCACGATCACCCCGTTCTGTACGGTCCCTTCCAGACTCATGACACACCCTCCGGACGAACACGATTCAGTTTACTTGGCGACCCAACCGGGCCGAGTTCACGGCTTCGCGGGCGGATTCGGGCGGTTGACGCGGACCAGTTGCCCGGCCATCGACGGGAGAGCCATCACGGCGGCGTGAATGCGCACGGCCAGTGCTGCACGGTGCGGGTCGTCGCGGATGGGGACGATGCCGGCGTGGAGCGGGACCGCCGCGTGGAGGCGGTAGAAGTCGGTGCGGTTCTTGGTCAACACGCAGCGGCCGAGGGCGATTGCGCGGGCGAACACGGCCGGGTCGGGGATGCCGAACCCGGCGCGGCCGTCCTGTTGCACCGTCAGCACGTCATACCCGAGGGCACGCAGGGCGTCCGTCACTGGGCCGGGAAAGTCCTCGTCCGCATAGAAGACGACCATGCTTCAGACGTCCTCGTTGTCGCGGATGTCGGCAGCGATTTCGTCCGGGTGCAGTCCGGCATACCGCCAGGCTGCGTCCAACTCCTCGCGGGTGAGCGGCGGGGAAAAGTCGCTCAGCAGTTGCTGTTCGCTCACACCCAGGGTTCGCGACTCCACCAGGCTCCACACGGCGATCCGCCGGTCACCCACCCGCGCCCGCCCGCCGCACACGCCGGGCGTCTTGCGGATGAGCGGCTCCGGGCCGGTGCGGGGGGCCACGGCCACGCGGGTGCCGTCGGCCAGCGGCGGGCTGCCGGGGTCGAGCACGATCACCCCATTCTGTACCGTCCCTTCCAGACTCATCGCACACCCTCCGCGCACTTTCCTACAGTTTACCCGACGGCCGGGGGTGCGGTTCAAAGTTCACCCGGTCACTGCGTTCCCGGTTCCATCGATGCTCGCCACCGCCCGCAAGTTGCTCGAACTGATCCGCTTCAGCCACACCGTGTTCGCCCTGCCGTTCGCGTTCCTGAGTGCGGCACTGGCGTGGCGGGCGGAGGGCGTGTTCCGCTGGCTCGACTGCGTCGGCATCGTGCTGTGCATGGTGTTCGCCCGCAGTGCGGCCATGGCGTTCAACCGGCTGGTGGACCGCAAGTACGACGCGGCCAACCCCCGTACCGCCGGCCGCCACCTGCCCGCCGGCACGCTGCGAGTGGCCACCGTGGCGCTGTTCACGGTCCTCACGTCGGCCGGCTTCCTGGCCTCCACGCTGATCTTTTACTTCCGCGAACCGAGCAACCCGTGGCCGCTGTACCTCGGCCTGCCGGTGCTGCTGTTCGTGCTGGCGTACTCGCTCACCAAGCGGTTCACCAGCCTCGCCCACTTCTGGCTCGGCGCGTCGCTCATGCTCGCGCCGGTGGCGGCGTGGATCGCCGTGCGGGGACCCACCGACATGGCCACGCCGCTGCTGCTCGGCGGGGCGGTGCTGTTCTGGGTGAGCGGGTTCGACATCCTGTATGCCTGTCAGGACGCCGACTTCGACAAGACGGCCGGGCTGAACAGCGTGCCGGCGAAGGTGGGCGTGCGGAACGCTCTTCGCATCGCGGCCGGGTGTCATGCGGTCATGTTCGTGCTGCTGGCGGTGCTGCCGCTGGCGAACGAGCACCTGCGGTGGGTGTACGGCATCGGGCTGGCGGCGGTGGGGGCGCTGCTGGTGTACGAGCACCGGCTGGTGAAGCCGGACGACCTGACCCGCGTGAACGCCGCCTTCTTCCAGGTGAACGGCGTCATCAGCTTCGGGCTGCTGGCGGTCGTATTGATTCAGCTTCTGATCGGGGTCGCGTGGTGAGGAACTAACAGAGCGGAACGCGGATGCCGCGGCTGTCAGCGCGGAGGAACGCGGATCAAGACAGAATTTCACCGCCGAGGGCACAAGAGGGCACGAGAGGGAGTCAGAAGAGAGTTCGGAAGAAATCCTCTTTGCCTTCCTCTCGTGCCCTCATGTGTCCTCGGCGGTGAATCTCTTCTCTGTTCCGATCCGGCGTTGATCCGCGTTTCGTCCGCGGCCTCCGCGTGCCGCTTGATTGATCCCCTCCACATAAACTACCCCCATGCTCGACCGCTTCGCCGCCGCTGTTCTGCCGCCCGACCCACAGGCGCTACAGCTCCTCTTCTTCGACCCGCCGGCGCTCGACGCCGACGCGATCACCGCGTTCCTGCGACCTCACTTGCCCGACGCGACTTGCGAACTCGCCCCCGCCCCGGCCGGTGTGGTGAACGCGGACGGTCCGCCGGCTTCCACCGTCGGCCTGGTCACGTTCGGCGAACACACGATCAAGTTGATTCACTTCGACGCCCCAATGCCGTATGGCCCGGTGGAGGCGTGCGTCGGCCCGGCGATGATCCCCCCGCCGATGAAGGTGGACGCGAAACAGCACCAGGCGCACACGCTGCTGTACCACACGGGGGGAGCTGCCGACCCGCTCGAACGGTTCGTGGCACTGTGTGCGGTGGCCGGGGCTCTCGCCCGGTTCGACGCGATTGTGGTGATGAACGAGGAAGCCCGCGCCGCCGTGTCCGCCTTCGACCTGATCCCCGACGACGGCGAGGACGCGCTGAACACCTACCGCACCCTGCCCATCCCGTACCTGCTCGGCGGGTTCCTGAAGATGGACACGGGCGACGCCAACCGCCCGTGGGTGCGAACCTTCGCCAACCACCGGCTGAACCTGCCGAACCTGGCCCGCCAACTGCCGAGCCACGACGAGACGGCGGCCACGTTCCAACTGTTCGCCGGGATGCTCGGCTACCTGACGGCGATGGGCGAGACGTTCACCGCCGGTGACACGGTGGACCTGGGCGCCGGCCCGAAGGTGCGGTTGCGCGAACCGACGGAGGCCGAATGGTGGCTCGATTCGACGGGGCCGATGCTGGTGGTGGAGGGGTCGGTGTGACGGCATTCCGCCGCCCGCGACCACGCCCGGCCGCGACACGGCCCGAACGTCCGGTCGCGGGCGGGGATTGTGGCTGTCCGCCGCCGCGGGTGTGGGTAGAATGCCCCCACCTCGGAAGTGTTTGCACGGCTGGCGCCGGCCCAGGTCTTCAAAACCTGTGGGGGGTGTGAACAACGCTCTCAGTGGGTTCGATTCCCATACACTTCCGCTTTAATGTCAGACTGGTCGAAACAGGATCGGACAGAACAGGAAGTTCCCCCACGTTTTCAGGTACTTCCGCGGCTTCGTTCCGATCTTGTCCGATCCCGTTCGCCTCTGCCTGCGCTGCTTTCTGCGCCTCTCGTGCGCCGCTTTCTGCGCCGCCCGGCACCCAACTCGACGCCGCGGTGAACGCGGCGTCGGTCGGATCGACGTAGTGCCGTAGCGCCACCGACGGCGTGTTCCCAAACCACTTCGCCACCACCGCCAGCGGGAAACTTTGGGCGAGGTCGGATTCACAACTGGCACGCAACGAGTGCCACACCCGCGGCCACGGGTTCACCCCGGCCTTGCGGATGATCTTGCCGAAGGTGGTCCGCATGTTCGCCCCGTTGAACCCCCGCTTGCCCATCGCACGGCGGCGGTACTCTTCGGGGAACACGAACTCCGCCCCTTCCTCCGCGTGGTCGAATGCCGCTTCCAGGTGCGGGCGGAGCAGCGGGAACAGCGGGATGATGCGGTGCGGCTTTCCGGCGTGTTCCGTCTTCGGGCTGGGTACGCTCACCCGCTCGCGTTCCCAATCCACGTCCCCCCAGGTGAGGGAGAACGGTTCGCTCGGGATCCGCAGCCCGCCGAACCGGGCGAGCGCCACCAGCAACCGCCACCACACGTTCGGGCAGTGGTCAATCACCCGCTGGATGTCGGCTACGGGGACATAGGCCCGCCGTTCGGACGGGTCGCCCTGCCGCTGGCGGACGTACTTGAACGGGTTGGCGGGGATGTGCCCGAGCCGCACGGCGTCTTCCAGCATGGCCTTCGCGTGGGCGAGCCGCTTGTGAACGGTGGTGTGGCGCAGTTTGCGGGCGAGCATGGCGGCCCGGTACGCTTCCCCGTCGGTGTGGGTCAGACTGGACAGTTGGCGGGTGCCGAACAGGGCGATCAACTCGGCTACGGTTTGCCCCCACGTCGCCACCGACGTGGGCTTGTACCCGGCGGCTTCCTTCTCGTCTTTCCAACTCTGGAAAAACTCGCCGGCCGACAGCGCTCGCGCCCGCTCGGGGATCAACCCGACAGCGGCCAGCTTCGCGGCCAGCTCGTCGCCGATGCTGGCCACCCATTTGCCGGTGTCCGAGTCGAGCGGCAGGTTGGAGGTGAGGGCGGAGAGCAGGTGTTCAACGCGCAGCTTCACCCCCTCCGCCGTCTTCTGGTTCACCTTCCCCAACCGGATGGTGCGACGCTTCTTGTCCCCGCCGACGAACAGGATGCGGACATTCTTCTTCGAGTCGGTCGAGATGCTGGCCATGGGTGAGTACCGGGGGTGTCGGGGAAAATCCTGGGCAGTGTAATCGAGCCGGAAATCCCTTCCGACAAACTCGCCCCTCCTTGGGCGAGTTTTGATTGAACAACACGTTCGCCACCACAAGCCCGACAGGTCAGCCCGCAGTCTGGCTGTCAAAGGTCGGGGTCGGTGCGAACACATTCGGCGTGCGAGCGGGGCGGGTGGCGGGCATCAGCTCGAACACCTCGGGCAGTTCCGTCAGCCACTCGGCCGGGATGCGGTCCATCGAGCCTTCTTCCCCACCGACACTCAGGAAGCCCACCGCCCGCGGCAGCAGTTTGTCCGGGTCGAGTGCGCCGTATGCGAGTGGCCCGGTGTGTGCCAACGGGCACGGGCCGCAGGCGTGACCGGTGTCGCGGTGGTTACCGTACCACCGCCGCCCGGCCGTCACCGCCCACACCCCGGTGAGCAGGACGGGGAAGTACCGTTCCAACTCGGGCGGTGGCGGCGGGGTGATGACCAACTCGCCCGCGTCGATCCGGAGGTGGCAGCCTTTCGCCGACAGGGCGGCGTGCAGTTGGGCGGCGGTCATTTGCCACCCCCTTTCGGGTCGTGGGCGCGGTGGCCGCGTCGGGCGTTCGGCCGGTACCGCCGCTCGCCCGCCTGAGGAGAGGTGTCCGCCACGGGGTCCGTGATCTTGCCCGCGTCACCGGCATCGGACGGGTGGCTGGGGTGGTCCGTCCGACATCCGACGCCCGACACTCGCTCCTTCCCGCCCGCCCCTTCCGGCGGTTCTGCTCGGTGGTGTCCGTGCTTGTCGGGTCGCACGCCCGTGTTCGTGGTGTCCGGGCCGGTGCCGGCCGTCGGCTGTCGGGCGTCGGATGTGCCACCGGCGGTCAGCACGAACACCCGCCCCGCTCGCCCGCCGGATACGGGCGGTAGGACGTCCTCCCACCGCCCGTATCCGGCCGACACCAACCCGTCGAACGCCACCTCCGCCGCACTCGCCGACCGGTACTTGCGGCCGTTGCTGTTTTGCAGGTCACGAGTGGTCGCCCGCCCGCCCTTCCGCGCCACCCACGCGGCCAGGGTCCGCTCGTCCCGCTGCCCCGGCCCCTCCGCCACCATGGCGTACACCCGCTCCGCCTCGGCCATGAACCATCGCGCCAGTTCCTCGCCGGCGTCCATCGCCTCCGCCCCCACGCTCGCCCGGCCGGGGTCTCGGCCCGCCGATGCCTCGCTCACGCAGTGCCACACCAGGGCCATCCGCAGGGCCAGCCGCACCACCTTCGGTACCGCCGCCGCCATCGGCCCGCCGTCGATGTCCTCGGCCACGGCCGCGAGCCGGTTGTTCAGCGCCTTGAACCGCTCCTTGGCGGCCACGTCCAGGTTCACCCGGCCCGGCCCGTTCCGCGGGTCGAACGGCAGCCGGCGGAGGGTGTCGAGCACGCCGGCGAACGCCAGTTCGGTTTCGTTCGACAGTTCACGGTCGGACCACTTGGGGCACGCCTTCGGCGGCATGGCGAAGCCGATGCGGGCGGCCATGCCGCAGGTGATGAACCCCTCGTCGTCGAGCGCCCGCTTGAGGACCCCCGGCTGGATGCCCCCGCACACCGCCACGAACGTTCGGTCGGCCTCCACCTCCCGCGGCTCGCCAGTCCGCCGCATGTACCGCACCGGCCCGGCCTCGTACATGCTCAGCCAGTTGGGCACGTCCGACCCGCCCCCTTTGCCCTTGTACCGGGCGAACGAACTCAGCCACCCGTCGAGTTCGTCCCGCACCACCACCAGCCCGCGGGGGGAGTTGGCGATCTCCTCCGTCAGCCGCTCGATGGTGGCGTCGATGATCGTGAACCGCTGCCGCACCGGCTTGACCGGCTTCTTCTCCGGGTCGGGGTTCTCGGACTCTTCCCACGCGGCCAACGCCGTGAGGTACTCGCCGCGGGCGGCGTCGAACACTTTCCGCAGTTCCCGGTCGATGCCGAAGGCCAGGTCGGCCGCCGGGTTCATGGCGGGAGACTTTCCGGTGCCCGAGTCGCCGACGGTACACAGCCAGAGGAGCGGCGGCTGCTTGTACCCCCGCTTCGGCTCCACCACCAGTGCCGCCCCGACGGCGGCTCCGGCCACCACCAGCGCGGGCAGGGCGGCGAACGCCGGGTCGCACGGCACCGACGCGGCCACCTCGAGCACGAACGCCCGCAGCACCGGCGGCAGGGCGTGGACGGGGAACGGCTGGTACGCTGACACGGGCGGGGGGGCGGGCAGGTCCGGGGCGGCGGGTTCCGGGCCGGCGGGCGGTTCGACGGGCACGGCGGTGGCGAGCAGCGCGTCGGTCAACTCGCGCCCGCGCTCATGCCAGCCGGCATCCCCGCGTTCACCGTCGGTCAGCCACGCCCGCACGTCCTTCGCCCCGAGCGGCGGCAACGCCACCAGCACCCGCCGGCCGAGGGCGGCGGCCAGATCGGTGGCCACCCGCACCGCCGCCGCCTTGCCGGGCAGGGTGCCGTCGGTCGCCGGCGGGTCGTTCTCGCCGACCACCACCACTTCCCGTTCGGTGGGCCACCCGGCGAACAGCTTCGCCAGCAGCTTGCCGCCGCCATCCTTCGACGGACGCCCGACGGCCGACAACCCGGCGGCGGTGAGCGCGGCCGTGTCGGTCGGCCCCTCGGCGACGAACACCGGGCCGTCACCGTCTTGCCACCCGACAGGCAGGGTCAGCCCACGGTGCCCGCCCTTTTGCATCTTCTTCGCGTCCTTCACGTCGTCCGGGATGCGCTCGGTGATGCCGACGACGACCCCGGCGGCGTCCACCTCCGCCCAGGTGGTGACGTACCCGGTGGGGTTCGCACGCGACACGCCGAGCAGCGGCTGGCGGTCGAGCGAGCCGGCGGGCAGGCCGAGGCGGGTGTGGATCCACTCGCGGGCGGTGGGGGTGAGTTGGCCGGCGAACCGCTCGGCCTCGGCCTTCCAGTTCGTCACCTTCGCCGCCGGCGTGCGGTGCGGGCCGGCGGGCCGATGGTGGGGTTGGTCGTCGCGGAGGATGTGCAGCCAGCCGGCATCCCCGCTCCGCTTCTTGCTCCCCTGCTCGATACGGGCACAGATGGCGGCACCGCCGTCGGCGGTGGCGAGGCACCAGTCGGGCTTGCCGCACACGGGGCAGGGGCAGGCGGCGGACACGCGGATGAAGGCGTCGTTCGGTTCGTGGGAAACAGCAATGCTTTGCATGGGTGAGACTCTTGGCCGACCCGGGCGGGCAGTCATCCCAG
>JANNVG010001146.1:0-14815 GCA_031414395.1 Fimbriiglobus sp. | reverse complement strand
AACGCTTCGCGTTCCGGGTGGGGGGTGTTCTCCACCTCCATCCAGTGGCACCACTTTGACCCGCCCACACCCCCGCCCCCTTGTTGCACCACCGTGCGGGGGTTATCGTAAGCCCACCCCTTCGCCCCTCGCACCCCCCCGCCCCCCCTGGTGGCCCCCAGTACCGTTTCCGCGATCTGGTGAACGAGTTCCAGGACGGCAGCGAGTCTGCCGCCAAGGAACTGTTCGACAAACACTGCGAGCGGCTGCTGCGACTCGCCAAGCGGCGGATCGGCCAGCGCATGTCCAGCCGGTTCGACCCGGAAGACGTGGTGCAGTCCGCCTTCCGCACCTTCTTCACCCGCGTGAAGAACGACGAGTTCGAGTTCGCCAACGAGGACGACACGTTCAAGCTGCTGGTGCGGCTGACCGTGCGGAAGACCCTCCGCCGCATCCAATACCACCGGGCCGACAAGCGGAACCCGGAAGTGGAGCAGGGGCACCAGGGGGACGGCAGCGAGATCTTCGCCCACGTCGCCAGCAGCGAGCCGTCGGCCGAGGTGGAGGTGGCCCTGCTCGACGAGTTCGAGAAGTTCGTCGGCCAGTTGCCCGTCCTCGACCGACAGGTGTTGGAACTGAAGGTGCAGGGGTTCAGCACGGTCGAGATCGCCGAGCGGCTGGGCACCTACGACCGCAAGGTGCGGCGGATCATCGAGCGGCTGGAAGGGCTGTCGGAGGAGCAGGAGTTCGCGGCGGGGTGAGAGAAGCGTGTCTCACGCAGAGCCGCAGAGAAAGGCAAGAATGCGGTGCCGAATGAGGAAACCAGGAATGCGGGAAGAGGGGAGATTTCAACTCTGCTGGTGGCTCTCTGCATTCCGTCTCAATTACTGTCTTTCTCTGCGTCTCTGCGTCTCTGCGGCTCTGCGTGAGGCCGATTGTTGTCCAACCGGCCGGCCGGAATCGCATCTCCCTGATAGCCGGGGCGTGTCGCGCCCCGATTGCACTCTATTCCGGTGTCCCATGAACTGCAGCGTGCCACTCGCTGTCCTGTCGCTCCTCGCCGTTGGCACTCTGGCCGTCGCCCAACTGGACCGCCGCGACCGGGCCGAGCCGGAGATCGTCCTCGACCACGGCGGGCGGGTCGGCTTCTGCGACATGATGCGGTGGGACGCCGCCGGCCAGTTCCTGTTCGCCGCCGGTGACGACAAGTGCGTGACCGTGTGGCCGGTGGACCTGACCGCCAAAGACGGCCCGCAACTCCGCACCGACCGCACGGCCATGAAGACCCTCCGCTGGCCGTCGTGGCGGGAGAAGCGGGGCGGCATTAAGAACCTGGCCGTCCACCCGAACGGCGAGAAGGTGGCCGTCGGCGGGGTGGGCCTGATCGTGTCCGGCGTCGGCGTCATCAGCCGCACCGAGTCGACCGCCGCCGAGACGATGATCGACGCGTACACGTGGCCGCGGGCGCGGGTGGGCGTTACGGCCGACAACTTCGGCACCGTCACGGCGGTGGCGTACTCGCCCGACGGCAAGCGAATCGCCTTCGGCACGGCCGACGGCAGCCTGTGGGTGTGGACGCCGGCCAAGTTGGCCAAGCGCGAAGAAAAGGGGCCGGGCGAGCAGGCCGACCGCATTTGGTCCACACCCTTGCGGGCCGGCAAGCACACCACCCCCGGCGAGTGGCCGCAGGACGAGAAGAAGGAGGAATTCTGGCGGCCGACGAACCTGTTCACCCGCTCGCGGCTGGTCTTCTTCCGCGACGACAGCACCCTGGTGTCGGTGTCGATGAGCGGGCAGGTGGTGGCGTGCGACGTGTCGGCGAAGGCCAAGCTGTCCGACCAACCCGCCGACCCCATCCCGACGGTGAAGGAGCTTTTCCACCTGAACGCGAAGGGCACCGACATCGGCCGCGTGTACCGCGCCGAACTCACCCCGGACGGCAAGCGCATCACCGTCGCGTTCATGGGGCCGCGGGCGCGGGTGTGCGACATGGCCGGCGAGGGCATCGACTTCCCGCTCGACAAAGGGCTGACGCCGTACAGCGTGGCGGTGGAACCGACCGGCCGCATCGCCGTCGCGGTCGGCGGGCCGAAGGGCGGGGCCGACGGCGACCCGCGGTTCTATGTCGAGCGTTCACACGAGGTGTGGGTGTACGACGCGGTGAAGGCGAAGGCCGAGCCGACGGTGAAGTTGAAGACCGGGCGGGCCGAAGCGGTCGCCTTCCACCCGACGCGGAAGGGCTTGTTGGCCGTCGCCGGTGGCGACGCCGACGAAGTGCGGCTGTTCGACTTGGAGAGCAAAACCCCAGGCGAGCCGACGAGCACGGTTCGCGGGGCCGGGCGGAAGGTGTTCGCCGTGGGCATCGGCGGGGACGCGCTGATCGCCGTGAAGGTGCAGCCGAACGCCGACGCCGACCACCCGAACGCCCTCGCGTCCGGCGAGTGGGTGGGGTACGACCTGTCGCGGCAGCGGGCGGCCCCGTTGCCCAAAGACTTCGCCACCGCCCGCACCGAGGCCGACGGGTGGAAGGTCATCCCCGACGACTCGGCTCCGAAAGACCGCCTGCGGAGCCGCTGGTTCGCCGTCGGCCCGAACAAGGAGAAGGTGGAACTGACCTTCAACCACCGCCTGTACAACGACCCCACCTGCTACACCTTCATCCCGGAAGCGGACGGCACCCCCACGCGGCTGCTGGTCGGGCACGCGCACGGCTGCTCGCTGTTCGTGCTGCCCGCCGCCAACGCCCCGGCCAAGTTGGACCCGACCGCCGTGTACGTCGGGCACACCACCGAAGTGCTGAGTGTGGCCGCGGCGAAGGACGGCAGTTGGTTCGTGTCGGGCGGGGCCGACCACACCGTCGCCGCGTTCACCCTGAAAACGTGGGCCGGCCACCCGACGCTCGGTGCGGCGTTCGTGGCGAACGGGGACGCGGTGACGGTGGCGAGTGTGGCGACCGGCTCGCCGGCGTGGGAATCCGGGCTGAAGGAGGGCGAGCGGGTCGTGCGGCTGGTGCGGAACAAAGTCAACGTGGTGTACAACCGGGTCATCGACGAGCGGCTGCCCGCGACCGCGGGCGCCCCGGCCGACGCGGTCAAGTCGCTCGCCGGGGTGCTCCCGCCCGGCCAAGAGGTGTACATCGAGACCGACGGCCCGAAGACCGACAACGTGCGGATCACCACCGTGCAGCAGCGGCCGGTGTGGAAGTGGTTCCCCGCCTTCGCCGCCCCAGAAACGAACGCCACCCCCCACGTCACGGACTCCGTCGTGTGGATGTGGAAGGGGTCGTGGTATCACGCCGAGTCGGCGAACGGCGACAGCCTCGTCGGGTGGCACGTGAACGCCAAAGACGTGATCACCTCCCCGCGATTCCAGCGGTTGCGGGAGTTGGCCGAGCACTACCGCCGCCCGCTGCTGCTCCGCGAACTGCTGCAAAAGCGGGACGTGGCCGGCGCGCTGTCCACCGCCCTCGGCAAGAACCCGCAGCCGCTCCGCTTCAGCAAGTACGAGCCGGACCCGGTGAAGCTGCTGGTGCGGACCAAGCAGACGGACGGCGGCAAGGTGGCCGTGCGGGTGACGGTGAACCCGCTCGGCGAGAACCCCGACCTGCTGCCCGAGCGGGTGGAACTGTGGGTGAACGACTACCGCATGGAGCGGGTGGCCACCGGCGGGGTGAAGGCGTTCGAGCAGGAGTTCGTCATCGACGCCGACAAACTGCGGGCCGGGGACAACCAGATCACGGTGATGACGCACAACCGCCTGGGCGGGCGCGCCCGCGACGCCGACGTGGTGACGAACACCCGCCCGCCCGCCGTCAACCCGCAAGTGGTCGGGTGGGTGGGCGGGGTGAACGGCTACCTGGGGGCGAACGCCAAGTTGCCGGCCGACGTGCGGTCGGCCTTCGGCGACCTGAACCCGCTCAAGTTCGCCGTGCCCGACGCGACGGCCATCAGCGCGCGGTTCAACGACAACAGCGGGAAGCAGAAGCTGTACCGCGACAACCAGTTGAAGCTGAAGACCGACGCCGAGGTGGGCCAGAAGCCGCTGGCGGACGATCTCGACCGCCTGGCCAGGCCGGGGGCGGTGAAGCCGGACGACACGCTCGTCATCTTCCTGGCCGGGCACGGCGTGCTGATCGGCGACGTGAAGGGCAAGGCGAAGGCCATCCCATTGGACGATAAGCGGCCCGAAGAGACGTTCAGCAACATCCGCTTCGCCTTCTGCGGCATCGACTTCGACCCGAACAACCCGACGGCCACCGGCGTGCCGGCCGAGGTGCTGTTCGACAAACTGGTGGGCGTCAACTGCCGCAAGCTGGTGTTCCTGGACGTGTGCCACGCCGGCGGGGTGATGGACGTGGACGTGATCCGCCAACTGCTGCCCGACGGCCAGGGGCCGTTCGTGTTCGCCGCCTGCGGGCGGGGCGAGTCGTCGCGGGAGGACCAGAAGGGCGAGCACGGGCTGTTCACCCGCAGCCTGCTGGACGCCACCGGCGACGGAGTCGAGTTCGCCAAAGCCGACCGCGACCGCGACGGCGAGTTGAGCTGCCAGGAGTTGGTGGACTACTGCACCCGCCGGGTGCGGGCGCTGCGGGTGGACGGCATGAAGGCGACCGACCCGGTCGCCAAGAACAGCGACCAGAACCCGGTGAACAACCTGTCGTTCACCACCCAGCCGCGGGCCGCCGTGTTCAAGCGGCTGGAGAAGTAAAAGGGGGAGTACGAAACCGGATCCCACCCCCGGATCGCTCGCTCCGCTCACGATCCGACCCCTCCCCAGCGGGGAGGGGTGGCCACATGGCCCGGTTTGCAGTGATTCGTTTCGATGTCGGTCCCTCCGCCAGCCCGCGCCGTGTTCGCGTCTCGCCGTTCGGCGCAGGCCGCGCTCGGCGTGTTCGTGCTGTGCGTCGTCGGGCTGGTCGCCTACCGCACCTACTTCCCACGTCTGAACGCCGCCCGCCCGACCGACGAAGCCCCGACTTCCACTTCACCCGCCACCAAGCCACTGGACCTGAACACCGCCGACCGCGGCGAGTTGGAGCAACTGCCGGGCGTCGGGCCGTCGGTGGTGGACGCCATCCTGAGCCACCGCCGCGACGTGGGTCAGTTTCATTCGGTCGATGATTTGGGCACGGTTCACGGCGTGGGCGACAAGACGCTGGCGAAGCTCCGCCCGCTGCTCACCGTTACGGAGCCGCGAACGGAGAAGTTGGAGCGTAAGAAGGCCGACCCGCCGGCGGTGACGACGAGCGCGGGCAAGGTGCAACCGGGCGACCCGCCGGTGAATGTGAACACGGCGAGCGAGGCGGAGTTGATGCGCCTGCCGCGGGTGGGGCCGGCGACCGCGAAGGCGATCACCGCCGCCCGGCCGTTCAAGAGCGTGAACGAACTCGACCGCGTGAAGGGCATCGGCCCGAAGACGGTGGAAGCCCTGCGGCCGTTCGTGACAGTCGGCGAGTAGGTTTTGAGACCTCACCCCCCGGCCCCCTCTCCCACGGGAGAGGGGGTGTTCAAGGCGCGTGCCATCCGGACTGTTCCGCGGAAGTCTTTTGAGCTGAGCAGGTTGAACACCCCCTCTCCCTTGGGAGAGGGGGCCGGTACTCACCCGCGGTCTGGGAGCGGAGAGGATCGGCGGTTGAACACCCCCTCTCCCTTGGGAGAGGGGGCCGGGGGGTGAGGTCTCTTCGCGCCCGCCAACCCGTCGCCACCCCATCGCCAGCGCGTATCACATTGCACATGACTCCGCTCACCCCTCGCCTGCAAGACCTCGTCGCCCGACTCGACGACCTCGGCCGGGAGGCCACCCTCGCCGGCATCGCCCAGGCGCTCACTGCTGCCGCATTGACCCCTGACGACGTGGCACCGTTCGTCCGCCCGAACCCGACCGCCTACCACCGCGCGCGGGTGATCCGCCACGACCAGTACGAAGTGCTGGTGATGACGTGGCTGCCGGGGCAGGCGAGCGACCCGCACGACCACAGCGGTTCGGTGTGTGCGCTGCAAGCGATCAACGGGCGGGCGGTGGAAGGGGAATACACCGTCGCCGCCGACGGGTTCGCCGACCTGGAGTACGAGAGCGAGTTGGACAGCGGGCATGTGTCGGCCGGACAGGACGCTGGCGTTCACACCGTGCGGAACCCGTCGGCCACCGAGCTGCTCGTGACGGTTCACGTGTACTCCCCGCCGCTGGGCGACGTGCGGCGGTACACCGCGCGGCCGGGGGCGGTGGTGCGCCGCCCACGGGTGGCCACGCCGACGGTGCTGGTGGTGGGCGGCGGGTTCAGCGGGGCGATGACCGCGGCGCATCTGCTGCGGCACGAGCCGAACGTGCGGGTGGTGTGCGCCGAGCGCCGCGGCACGGTGGGCGAAGGGGTGGCCTACGGCACACGAGAGGACGCGCATTTATTGAACGTGCCGGCGGCACGCATGAGCGCCTGGCCAGACCGCCCGGACGACTTCCTGGAGTGGGCACGTCGCCGCGACCCGGCCGTCAAGCCGACCGACTTCCTCCCCCGCCCGTGGTACGGCGAGTACCTCCGCGACACCCTCCGCACCGCCGGCCGGCAGGGGTCGGGGCGGTTGGAACTGATGCTCGGCGAGGTGCGGCGGGTGGCCCGCCACCCGGACGGCGGGTGGATGGCGCACTTCGAGCACGGTTCGTCGTTGCGGGCAGATGTGGTGGTGCTGGCCATTGGCCACCGCCCGCCGTCTGATCCGCTGCGAGGCGTGTGGGCCGGCCCGCGGGATCGGTTCATCGCCGACCCGTGGCGGCCGTTCGCCGTCGGCACCATCCCGGCCGACGAGCCGGTGGCGATTCTTGGCAGCGGGCTGACCGCGATTGACACCGTGTTGTCACTCGGCCGGTTGCCCCGCACCGCACCGATCACGCTGATTTCCCGCAAGGGGTTCGTGCCGCACCCGCACGCCACGTCGCCGCTGCCGCCGGTCGATCTGACCGCGTTCGTGAATGAGTTGTTGACCCGCACGCCGCGGGCGGTCGAACTGGCCACGGCCGTACATCGCCGTGTTCGCGCGCACGTCGCCGACGGCGGCAACTGGCGGGCGGTGGTGGACGGCCTTCGCCCGCACACGGCCCGATTGTGGAATGCCCTGACACCGGCGGAGCGGAGCCGGTTCGTCAGCCGGTTGCGGCCGTTCTGGGAGGTTCACCGGCACCGCATGGCCCCGCAGATCGCGGAGCAGTTGGCGAAGCTGCGTGAGCGCGGCGTGGTGGAAGTGATCGCCGGGCAGGTGACGACGGCGGAGGCGAATGCCGATGGCGTGAACGTCGTCATCGCCTCGCGCGGGGGTGGTGCGGCGGTGACGCGGGCGGTCGGGTGGGTGATTAATTGCACCGGCCCGGCGCCGTCGAACCGCCCGGAGGGGAACCCGGTCATCGGCTCGCTGCTGATTCACGGCTGGCTGACCCGCGACGAACTGGCATTGGGGTTGAACGTGACGGCCGGCGGGCAGGCGGTGGGTGCCGACGGGCAGCCGGTGCCGGACCTGTTCGTGGTGGGCACGCTGCGGAAGCCGCAGACGTGGGAGAGCACGGCCGTGCCGGAGCTGCGGGTGCAGGCGGCGGAGGTGGCCGCCCGCATCGCCGACCGCTACCCGGCGGATGTGGGGCTATAGTGGTCCACTCGCTCCGCGAGTGGATTCGGCCGTGTCCTGTCGGGCGGGCGAGCCGGCGGAACGTCGGCGACCCCCGCCGCGTGTGACTGGTGGCGGAGGTCGCGGGCGAAGCGCCCGCTCGTCCGCCCTACCAAGACAGTTCCGTGTCGCGTTCGCGGCCCGTGGTCGCCGAGGTACTGGTGGCTGTCGCCGGTTCACGAGGGGTTTGCCATGCCGCCGTGTTTCATCACCTCCGTCGGTCAGTTCTTGCCGGGCGAGCCGGTGGGCAACGACCAGATGGAGGCGCGGCTGGGGCAGATCGGCCCGAAGCCGTCCGGCCTCCGCGAGCGGGTGCTCCGACAGAACAAGATCGAAACGCGGTACTACGCCCTCGACGACCACCAGCGGACCACCCACACGAACGCGCAGATGGCCGCGAACGCCGTCCGCGACGCCCTCGCCAACAGCAAGTTGAACCCGAACGCCGTACGGCTGCTGGTGGCCGCCACCTCGCAGGGCGACCTGCCGCTGCCCGGTTTCGCCAGCATGGTTCAGGGCGAACTGGGCCTGCCGCCGTGCGAAATCGCCAGCGTGCAAGGGGTGTGCGCGAGCAGTGTGGTCGGGCTGCGGCACGCGGCCCTGGCGGTGGGCGCGGGGGTGGTGGCGAACGCCGTGTGCGTGGCCAGCGAGTTCGCCAGCCGGCTGATGAAGGCGTCGCGGTTCCGGGCGCAGGGGTACGGCGAGGGCAAGCGGCTGCCATTCGAGACGGAGTTCTTGCGGTGGATGCTGTCCGACGGGGCGGGGGCACTCGTCCTCGAACCGGCGCCGAGTGACACCGGGCTGTCACTGGAGATCGAACACATCACCCTCACCTCGCACGCCGGCCAGTTCCCGCCGTGCATGTTCGTCGGCAACAAGGCCGAAGTGCTGTCGTCGCCGTCCGTCGGCTGGCTCGACCACCCGGACTACGAGACCGCCTCCGCCGCCGGCGCCATCAACCTGCACCAGACGACCGAACTGCTGGGCGACGTGGTGCGGGTGTGCGTGAACGGCGTGTTCGAGCTGATCGAAGCCGGCAAGCTCGACCCGAAAGGGGTGGACTGGTGGGTGACGCACTACTCGTCGCACCTGTTCCGCGAGCAGGCGAACGAGCTGTTCGTCCGCGGCGGCCTCACCATCGATTCGGAACGGGTGTTCACCAACCTGTACACGGTGGGCAACGTCGGGGCGGCGTCGTTCCCGCTCATGCTGGGCGACCTGTTCCG
Organism: Fimbriiglobus sp.; assembly: GCA_031414395.1. Lineage (GTDB taxonomy): Bacteria > Planctomycetota > Planctomycetia > Gemmatales > Gemmataceae > JALHQU01. Next base: position 5,961 of record JANNVG010001146.1, on the reverse strand, counting down.
CAGCGGCAAGTTGAAGGCGGGGGAGCGGATCGTGTGCATCGTGCCGGAGAGCGGGCGGTTCCTGTTCGGGTACGTCATCCTCCGTGTGGTCGGCAGCGAGTCGCCGCGGGCGGTGGCGGTGGCGGCGACCGTGTCCGACCCGCCCGACCTGAAGACGGACGGCTCGCCGCTGGCCGAGACGCTGGTGCGGCAACTGGCCGGCGTGTGGACGGCGTTCGAGGCGCGGCTGAACGGCGTGCCCGTCGTGGCCAAGATGTACGACGGCCGGCTGACGCTCCAGGATTACCGCGACCTGCTGTTCAACCTGCGGCAGCAGGTGATCGACGGGTCGCGGTGGATCTCGCGGGTGGCGTCGAACATCACCCGCGAGCACTTCCCCCTGCGGTCGGCGTTCATCGGCCACTCGTCGGACGAGCACCGCGACTTCGAGATGATCGAGCGGGACTACGCCGGCGTGGGCGGGAACCTCGACGACATTCGGGCCGGGCGGAAGAACGTGGGCAGCACGGCGCTTTCGGAATACATCCTCAGCCGGGCGAGCCGCGAGAACCCGTTCGACCTGATCGGGGCCATGTTCATCATCGAGGGGCTGGGCCGGCGGGTGGCGGCGCGGTGGGCCGAGCGGATTCGGGAGGTGCTGCACCTGCGGCCGCAGCAGGTGTCGTTCCTGGCGTACCACTCGGCCAGCGACGACCTGCACTTCGAGCGGCTGGACGCGGCCGTGCAGAGCGGCATCCTCACCCCGCAGTTGGTAGACGACATCGTGACGGCGGCGAAGGTGGTCGCCCGCCTGTACGTGCTGCAACTGGAAGAGATCGGGAACTGGTAGATGCTGGAACGAGCCGCGAACCCCACGGCGCGGGTGACGGAATCCGCACCCTGGCGGTCGCGGCTCGTCGTGTACAAGGAACCCCCATGCCGCCCACCGACGCCATCGACCGCCTCGAGAACATCAAACACAACCCGCTCGACCCGAACCCGTGGCTGGCCCTCTACCTGGACACCAGCCTGCCCCTGCACGCGACGGCCAAGGCCAACTTCCTGGTGGACGTGTCGAGCGGCTCGCGGCAGTGGTTCCTGCCGTTCATCCGCCCGTTCTGCCGCCTCGGCATGTGCGGCATCAAGGTGCTCAAGTTCTTCACCCGCCGGTTCCTCACCTCGTCGTGGCTGCTGCACCACAGCATCTACTGGGGGCTGAAGGGGTTCGTGTCGCCGTACGCGAACTACTTGGTGGTGCGGCACTTCCACATCGGCAGTGAGCTGCTCCTGTTCATCGCCCGGAACGCCAAGGGGGTGACGCTGAACCCGGCCGGCCTCCGCCCCCGCACGCTGAAGGACCTGACCCAGAACGTGTTCCTGCAACACGACCTGAACATCTTCAACTTCATCATCGACGTCAACCGCCAACTGAACGAGCAGGGGCTGGAGCTGCAGCCGAACGGCCCGCTCGACTTCAGTGGCATCACCGACGGCGACTTCCCCATCGAGGACATGCCCCGCGGGTGGACCAACCTGATCGACCTGGAGTCGGCCATCGAGATGTACACGCCCATGTACCAACTGCTGCTCAGCGACAGCGACTTCTGGCGGGCGTGCAACTCCCTCCAACTGGACGAGACCATCGCCCTGTACGCCACCACCCTGCTGAACGACCACCGCTACCTGGGGCTGGTGAACAACAAGCACCCGATCGTGCCCAACTCCACCCTGGGGGCGGCGCGGGGGCTGATGCTGCACGGGCTGGCGGCCGAGTTCATGCACGCCTTCCTGGTGAAGGCGAAGCGGGCGCAGGCCGCCAAGTCCGCCGCCGCGCAAGTGGCGTGACTCCCTGGACGTGGTCTTGACCTTCAAGTTGGCAATGCCAGAGGCTGTTCGCCCGACGCGCGAGCGAGGGGCCCGCGACCGGCTCGAAATGGTGGTCCGCTATCAGGTCGTCGGACTGGCATTGCCTTCCTGACTGTCAGTCGCCCGGAGCGCGAGCGAGGGGCCAACAGCTTCCGCAGCAGACCAGGAAGTGACAGGAGCCATCCCGCTCCCCGTTCCTTCGGGGAGCGTAGCACCGGCGGGTTCGTGGCGTCACGAGCGTAGTCCAAGACCACGACCGAGTCCGCACCAATCCCGAAGTCGGCGATGATGACCGCCCGCGTCGGGTCGATCTGGTCGAGCGCCCCGAACCGCTCCCAGAAGTCGCCCGCCCCGCCGGCCGCGTGGACTCGGGCGACCGTCGGGAAGGGGGGCGGCTGGAGGCAGATACACCCTTCGTCGTCGGCGAACTGCCGTACTCGCTCGGCTGGGATCGTCGGGCGGAACTGCTGCCCGGTCATCGATGGCCCGGCCGCGGACGGCCAGACGCCCTCCGCGATCAGTCGAGTGAGTCCCGCTGGGAGGTCGAACACGATCGCCACGCGGTGGTCCTCCTGTGACCGGACCTGAAATCGGTCGCACACGCGCGACCAGTCCCGGTGAGTCGGCCACACGACGACGCAAGGCGACCCGCACTCCGGTGGCGTGTCAAAACGCGGGAACGAAATGCGGCGGGGCGTCGCGGCCGCTCGTCGGTGGGGTGAGGCAGTTGTGTCCTCATCGACGCCAGTGGGATCCCCGGCCGCTCGACCCGCCCTCCCGGACGCCCGCCCGCGGAGCGAACGGCAACTTTCTGCGCCGCGGCTGCTACACCCGCGCGGTGGCCGAGCAGCCGCCCTTGTTGACGGTGAAGGTGCCGTTGTGGGCGCCGGCGGCGCCGGGCAACGGGTCGTACCGCACCGTCTGCGGGGTGGCGGCGGCGAACTGAATGGTCGGGCCGGTCGCGCCCGCGCGGCACTCGGCCGGGATCAGCCAGCGGTAGCCGCCGGCCGGGATCGGCCACGCCAGCCGCGACGGCACCCAACACGCCGCCGCCAGGTCGTGGAACACCAGGGCGTTGCCCGGCCCCACGTCGGTCCAGGTGGGTGTGGCCGTGCGCGGTGGGGCGACCGTGTGGGTGGCGTACGCCCCCCAGATGGCCGACGGGTTGCAGTTCCGCTCCCGCACCTGGAGGCCGGCGAACGACACCGACAGCGGGGTGAGCAGAACCCGCAGCTCCATCGCCACGCCGACGACCGACGGCACCCCGACGGCCGTCGCCAGGGCGGGCGGGATCGGTCGGCCGTTGCGGGCGAGCCACGCGGTCACGCCGGTCGGCACTGCCGGCTCGCTCACCTTCTCGTACCGCAGCGACGGGGCGACGACGCGGACCCGCACCTCCCCCCGTTCGCCGTTCGCCTCCGCCTCGACGGTGAACTCGCCCGGCAGGGGGAACGTGTAGGCCTGCTCCCGCTGGGGGGTGCGGGTGCGGGCGCCGGCGAGGGTCCAGTGGGCGGGGCGGACGGGGTCGGTGCGGAACAGCACCGACTCGCCGACGCCGACCGTGTGGCGGGAGTTCGACCCGCGGTCGGGGGCGGCGGCGAGTGTCTCGGTGCGGATGACCAGGGGCATGGTGCGGCCGTGGCGGGAAACGTCCGAAGGTGTATGCGAGGGCAGGGCGGCGGGCGGACACCCGGAACGGAGAGAACCGCGACCGTCAGGGGAATGGCAGTGGGGGGGGCCGGCGTCGGAAGCGTCCGCCGGCCCCTCCGGGGCGCAGACTCACTGCCCGCCGTACTGCGCCTCGTAGTACGCCAGGTAGTCCTTGTTCTTGATGGCGGCCACCCACGCGGCGTTCGCCGTGTACCAGTCGATGGTCTCTTTCAGCCCGGTCTCGAACGGCACGAGCGGTTGCCAACCGAGTTCCGTTTCGGCTTTGGTGCAATCGATGGCGTAGCGGCGGTCGTGGCCCAACCGATCCGCGACGTACTTGATGAGCGAGGTCGGCTTGCCCAGCAGCTCCAGCAGCAACTGCGTCAGGTGCAGGTTCGCCTTCTCGCACTTGCCGCCGAAGTTGTACACCTCCCCGCTCTTGCCCTTCCGCCACGCCGCCTCCACACCCTTGCAGTGGTCGAGCACGTGAATCCAATCCCGCACCTGCATGCCGTCGCCGTACACCGGCACCTGTTGGTCGGCCAGCAGGTTGGACACGAACAGCGGGATCAACTTCTCGGGGAACTGGTACGGGCCGTAGTTGTTGCTGCACCGGGTGACGACGGCGTGCAGGCCGAACGTGTGCTGGTACGCCTGCACCAGCAGGTCGGCCGCCGCCTTGCTCGCCGAGTACGGGCTGTTCGGGTGCAGGGGCGTCTCTTCGGTGAACAGGCCGGTGTCGCCGAGGCTGCCGTACACCTCGTCGGTTGACACTTGCACGTATTTCGCCACCTTGAACTCGCGGGCGGCGTCGAGCAGCACCTGCGTGCCGATCACGTTCGTCCTCAGGAACGGCCCGCTGTCCTGGATGCTGCGGTCCACGTGGCTCTCGGCCGCGAAGTGGATCACGTCCGTCACGCCCGTCATGGCCGCGCGCACCGCGTCGCGGTCGGTCACGTCGCCCTTGACGAACGTGTACCGCGGGTGCCCGGCCACGTCCGCCAGGTTGGCGAGGTTGCCGGCATACGTGAGGGCGTCGAAGTTGACGACGTGCGTGTCCGGGTCGGTGGCCAGCAAGTGGCGGATGAAGTTCGACCCGATGAACCCGCACCCGCCCGTGACTAACAGCATCGACATGAGGAGATTCCTGCGTGACTGACGACCCGCACGGGAGGTTATAGCGGTCTGGGACGCCACGGCCGAGGGGCGAACAGAACGGGACACGGGTGCGGAGGACAATGGCGGGGTCGGCTGTGGAAACCGCCGGCGCCCGGTTGTGCCGGCGGCATCGCCTGTCCCACACCCGCCGCCGAGCAGTCCGGTTTCACCGCCGGCGCCGTTTCCGCCGATGGGACGGAAGCGGCGGGCCTACAATGCCCGGCGACGACCGGAGGGTTGCCGTGGGAAAGCGCATCCTGCTTGTGGTGTTCGCTGTCATCGTCGTAGCCGGGGTGGGGGTGGCCGTGTGGCTGAGCCTGCCGGTCAATGGCATCACCCCGCCGACCGACCTGCCCGCGCCCACGTCCACCAGCCCGGTGTCGGCCGACTCGTATGCCGACCAACTCCGCACCGACCCGATTGCCGCCCTCAACACTGCCGTCGCCGCGTACCCGGCTGGCGGGTTCACCGCCGAGTTCCGCAAACGGGAGCGGATGGGCGGCAAGCTGGCCGACGAAGAAGTCATCCGCGTGAGCGTGAAGGACGACCCGTACTCGGTACTCATGCTGTGGCAGAGCGTCAGGAACAAAGGCACGCTGTACGTGAAGGGGCAGCACAACGGGAAAATGAAAGTGTGGGGCATCCCGCTTGATGTGGACCCGCAGGGGTTCATTCCGAAACAGTCGGCCCGGTACACCATCGAAGAGTTCGGCATTCAGCAGTCCACGCGGCGGACCCTGCGGGCGTGGGCGGCGGCGAAGGACGCGGGCGAGCTGAAGTGCGAGTACGTCGGGCGGAAGGTGGTGCCCGAAGCCGGCGGGCGGGAGTGCTTCGTCCTGAAGCGGACGTGCCCGGCGGACCAGATCGACCCGTTCGTCACCGGCGGGCCGAAGGTGGACGTGACCGACAAGAACCGCCGCGACTCGTTCCGCACCGTGACCGTGTACCTGGATTGCGAGACGCGGCTGCAAGTGGGCACCGAGCAGCACCGGCACGACGGCGAGTTGATTGCGAGCTACTGGTTCCGGGATGTGAACCTGAACCCCGAGTTCGGCGAAGAGACGTTCAGTGTGAAGTCGTTCAAGTAGCGCGAAAGACACCTCACGCAGAGCCGCGGGGACGCAGTGTAGTAAATGGAGTAGATGTACCATAACCAGAATTTGTATTGTTGCAACTTGTATTCGCATATACTCGTAGATAGTAAGTCGTTCCCGGAGATAGCGATGAAGTGGATAACCAAGTATTGGTCGTACTTCCCTGAGCAACGCCACTTCCATAAATTACACTAGGACTTGTACCTACTACCCA
>JANNVG010001145.1:0-1769 GCA_031414395.1 Fimbriiglobus sp. | reverse complement strand
GCGCGTTCGGAGGCGTTAGTGTTGATTGGCAACCGACCAGCTTGGAGATGACGATGTCGGAGACCAGGCCGGGCGAAGCCTTGCACCGCGGCATCGCCTGCGGCGGCAGGTCGGCGACCTTGAGTTCATCGGGCTGCGTCTCGAACCGCACGACGTACTTCGGCCGCACCGTGCGGCGCACGAACAGGCTCGACGGCGTGTAGTCGAGTTGCTCCGAGACCTCCTCGCCGATCTTCGTCCACACGCCGCCGACCGCCAACTTCTCGGCCTCGGGGATGTCGACGACGACCGTCTCGCGGCGGAGATTCGCCGGCAGCGCGGCGCGGCCGTGCCCCTTCTTCTTTGAAACAGGCTTGTTTTCCAAGGGCGGTTCAACGGGCGGTGACGCCGGCTCCGGCGGCGGGTCGCCGAAGAGCGTGCCTTGCCCGGGGTGCAGCTTGTCGGCCCGCGGGCCATAGAGTCGTTTGAGCAACTGGTCGAGTTGGTGTTCGAGATGGTCGATGCGACGCTGCTGCCGCCGGTGCGTGCCCAGCAACTCGAGCAGCATCCCCTGCAGCACCGCGACATCGTCGGGCAGCTTCGTCTCGGGGATCGCGGCAGCGTCGGGCATCGCGAGCTTCGACGCACCGTCACTTCAGAAAGTTGCGCATTCCGCGCCCCGTTCCGAAGGATTGTGGACGCTCACGCCGCCGGCCGCGTGTAGCGCATCCGCCGCCGCGCATTGAGCGCCACGCCGCCCAGGATCAGCGCCAGGTCCGTCGCGGTGATCTCCACGCCGGTGGCGTAGCCGATCACCTTCGGCATCTCGAACTGCCCCTTCGCCAGCCGCTTCTGCCAGAGCGCGAAGCCGTCGCCGTCCCAGTAGAGGATTTTCAGGCGGTCGCCGCGTTTGCCGCGGAAGACGAACCACTGGCCCGACATGGGGTCGCCCCGCAGGTGCTCGCGCACCACCGCCGCCAGCGTGTCGAAGGACTTGCGCATGTCCGTCGGCTCCACCGCCAGCCAGATCTTCGCCGCCGCGAGGTTCAGCATGACGGCTCCTCCGCCAGGGGCCTTAGCGCCGCGAAGAGCGTCCGCAGCGTCGCCGCGTCCGCCGGCAGCGTCACCACGTGCCCCGACGGGCACCGCACCTCGGCCCTCGCCACGGCCGCGGGCGTCGCCGCCGGCACCACCGCGACCGGGACGAAGGCCGCCGCCGACGGCACCGGCCGCACCGCCGGCTTCGCGTCCCGCCGCCGAAGCTCAACCCGCCAATGATGGAACGCCGTCTCCGCCAGCCGATGCAGTTGGCAGTACGCCCGCACCGTCAAGCCGCTCGCCTGCTGTGCCGCCATCGCCGCCCGCCAGAACCGCTCCCGCTCCGGATCACGCTGCTTCGCTGTCATGGGTCGCCCCCGGGGATTTGAAAACCCCGAGGCTACCACGCGACGCAAGAAGGTAATTCACCGTACGGACACGGTCTTCCTGCGAATTGTCACTTCCAGCGCCTTCACGTCGACGCCCGGTGTCTTCTTGATGCTCTTGATCGCGAGGTTCGCCTCGGTCACGATCCGTTCGAGGAATTCGTCGGTGAACAGCGTTTGGGCGATCTGTTCGAGGACCGCCGTGTCGATGATCTTCGCCGACTTGTAGCCCCGAAACATGCAGTCGTGCTTGCCGTCCTTGCCATTCCCGCAGAAATAGGACGCATACTTCCCGCTGCGGCCGAGAATCATCGGGATCTTGCACGTTTTGCAGTAGGGACGGACCAGCGACTTGTGGTTCAACTC
>JANNVG010001144.1:0-4707 GCA_031414395.1 Fimbriiglobus sp. | reverse complement strand
AGCATCTTCGAATACATCGAGGTGTTCTACAACCGCGTCCGCCGGCACTCCGCGCTGGGGTACGTCGCCCCGGCCGAGTACGAGAGGACGCACAACCGACCCCACCGCTAAACGCTGTCCACAATCCGTGGGGAAGTCCACAACGAAGACGCCATCGAAGTGCCTCTTCTCACTCTTGCAGGACAACCGATGCAACTTAAGCCCAGCGATTACTTGCTGCTGACCGCAGCCTTCCTCTCGTTCCTCCTGTCGGTGAGCCTGTGGTTTCTGGTCGATCATGATGCGGGGGCCTTCGTGGGACTCTGGGTTCCATCGATCCTCGCATTCGGCTGTTACTACAAGTCCCTGCTGAAGAGGAGCTAGAATGCCACTGACCGCCTATATCTTCATTGCCGGCGTCGTCGTGTCGGTACTGGTCGTTGCATCCGTCGTCTTCACGATCTACGAGATCCGGCGGACCAACCCCAACTCGTTCGGACCCAAGCCGCAAGCTCAACCACCGTCGGACCCGTGAGTGGTATCACGCCCTAGAAGTCCTCGGCTGATACCATCTCCCAAACCACACTCATCCGCCCTCACTGGACTCTCCCGATGAACCCTCAGCACACGAACAACTGGCCCGACCTGGCGATCGCACTCTACGAACGGCTGACCGGCCGGAACGCGGAGATCGTCTACGAATTCGTGGACATGCACGTCAAAGTGCCGAGCGGCACCGGCCCGCAAGCGGAGCACGCCGAGTGGGTACTGAGCGGCACTGTGAAGATCCGCACCCGCGACCTGGGCCCAACCCCAAACTAATATTGGCCGGCCGTCTCGACGGGTTCGTCAACGGCCGGCCTGTGAGTCTCGTTGCGGACGGTGACACTGTTACGCTCGTGCCGGGCAGCCTCGGCACCCTACTCGCCCTGATGCGGCTGCGGCGGTCGTGGCGTCACGTCGCCGGCTCGCTGAGCCAAATGGTGGCCCGGACGAACATCCGGTTGTACGTCCGCATGGGGTGGCTCGGGCGTTTCCAACTGCTGCCCGACACCAGCCCGTTCCTCCGCCTCTTCCTCCCATCAACTCGAGCGCAGGTCGTCCCGTGATCTCGCACGAACCGACTCCCGGCCCGTTGTTCGTGACCGGGGCGACCGGCTACGTCGGGGGCCGAGTGGTCCCCGCGCTCCTCGCGGCGGGGCACCAAGTGCGGTGCCTGGCCCGCGAGCCGCGAAAGCTCGACGGGCGGACTTGGCGCGCCGACCCGAACGTGCAGGTCGTGACCGGCGACATGTCCGATGTGGACCAACTTGCCGGCCAACTCGAAGGGTGCTCCGCGGCGTACTACCTCGTCCACTCCATGGAGGCGACGGGCGGGGAGTACGCCCAGCAGGATCGCCTGCTGGCGTCCACCTTCGCCCGGGCCTCGGCCCACGCGGGGGTCGGTCGCATCATCTATCTTGGCGGCCTCGGCGAGATGGGGGCGGGCTTGAGTCGCCACCTGCTGTCGCGGCGGGAGGTCGAGAGCCAACTGGCATCGGCCGGCGTGCCGGTGACCACGTTCCGGGCGGCCATGATCATCTGGGCCGGGTCGGCGTCGTTCGAGATCCTACGCTACCTGGTCGAGCGACTGCCGGTGATGGTCACCCCGTCGTGGGTGAAGACGGAGTCTCAGCCGGTCGCCATCGACGACGTGCTGCACTGGCTGGTGCGCTGCCTCGGGGTTCCGGAAACGGCCGGTCAGACGCTCGAGATCGGCGGCCCGGACGCGATGCCGTACCGCGAACTGATGCGGATCATGGCCGAGGAGTTGCGCCTGCCGAAGCGGCTGGTGATGCCCATCCCCCTCCTCACCCCGCGGCTGAGTTCGCTCTGGATCGGTCTGGTCACGCCGGTGTCCTACCGCGTCGCCCGCCCCCTCGCCGAAGGGCTTCGCAACCGCGTGGTGGTGACGAACGGCGACACCCAGCGGCTCATGCCCCACCGGGCGCTGGGGGTGCGGGAGTCCATCCGGCAGGCGATCCGGAGCGTCGAGGCGAACGACGTCGAGACCCGCTGGTCGGCAGCCGGGACGATACCCGGCGACCCCGAGTGGGCCGGCGGAACGGTGTTCACCGACCGGCGGTCGGTGGAGGTCGCGGCCGACCCGCGGTCGGTGTTCGCGGCCGTGTGCCGGATCGGCGGGGGCAACGGGTGGTACGCGGGTGACATTCTGTGGCGGATCCGCGGGTGGATGGACACCCTGGTCGGCGGGCCGGGGTTGCGGCGGGGGCGGCGGAACTCCGAGAAGGTGGAGTTCGGCGAGGCGCTCGACTTCTGGCGGGTCGTCGGCGTCGAACGGGACCGCTCGCTGTCGCTGCGGGCGGAGATGAAACTGCCGGGCGAGGCGAAACTGAACTTCGACATGCAACCGGGCGAGGGCGGAACCGGGACCCGGCTGACGATGACGGCCCTGTTCCGCCCGCGGGGGCTGTTCGGCATCCTGTACTGGTACGGCGTGGTGCCGCTGCACGGGATCGTCTTCGGGGGCATGTTGCGGGGCATCCGCAAGACGGCCGAGGCGATGCACCGGGCGACGAACCCAATGCCGGTCGCCGGGCCGCCCGCCACACCCGGATACGGCCGCGCCCGGCTCTGGCTCGGGATGTCCGCGGTGGGCACCCTCGTCGTACTGGCGTCACTCGCGCTGGCCTTGGGGTTGCCGGCCGCACTCGCTCCGAGCGCCGACTCGCCCGCACTCGCACAGTTCCTGGGGCTGGCCGGCTTCGCCCTGATCTACGCCCTCGTGCAGTTGCCGTTCGACGTGTTCGGCGGCTACCTGCTGCCCCGTCGCTACGGCCGCGCCCACCCGCCGCCGGGGCGCTACCTGGCCGGCCTCGCCCGTGGGGTCGCCGCGCACACTTCGTTGGTGCTCTTGTCGGCCACCGCCCTGATGTTCGCGGGGAAGTACGGGGGCGTCGGCGGGACTGTGGCGGCGGGGGTCGCGATCACCCTGCTCCTGCTCCGCGGGCGGGGGATGATCGCGTCCGCAGTGGCTCACACCGAACTGACCCCGAGCGCGCCGGAAGGAACCACGTCGTCCGACCACGTCTCGGTCGGGATGGCTGAAAGTGCAGACGAAGGGTTCACCGGGGCGATCATCGGCGTGTTCCGCCCGCGGCTCCACCTGCTGCCGATGAAGTGGGCACAGGTGCTGGGGGTCGAGGGACTGCGGGTGGCGCTGAGGCGGCGATCTCTGGCGGTCCTGACCGGCAGTTGGCGGCGGGGCAGGCTGCTCGCACTGGTGTTCACGCTCGCCGGCCTCACGACCGCGGCTTTGCTCGTCGGCCCGACCCGGCTCGGGACGGCGGCCGGGACCATCGATTTCAGTCTGTGGTTCACTCTCTGGTCGTTCGTCGGACTGCTGACACTGCCGACCTTGAGCCGTCGCGGGGTGGCCGAGGTGGACGAACGGCTGCTGGCGGAGGGCTTCCCCCGCGAGGCGGTCGAAACGACGGCCCGCCGGCTCGACGACCTGCAGGACGGCGAGCGCGACCGCCCCGCGGTCGTCGAAACCATTTTCCACCCCATCCCAAGCCTGGAACACCGGCTCCGGGGGCCGCACGCCTACGGCCGACGCGGCTGCTGGGACGCCGCCCGCACGTCGGTGTACCTGAGTCTCGCCGGACTCGGTTTGCTGGGCCGCGCGGTCCACTGCAACTGCGGCCGACCGTCGTTGTGGGTGTTCCTCCCGGTCGATTGAACTGGTCCGCCCGCGACGCGAAACCGATCCGCCGATCGTCCACCCGACCCGTGAGGAACGCCTGTGAACGACCTCGATCACGAAGGGCACATGCGGCAGGCCATCGCACTCGCCGCCCGGGTGCCCGAACGACCGTTCGCCGCAGTCATCGTGAACCGCGACACCGGCGCGGTCGTGGCCGAGGGGTGGAACCGTTCGGACGAAAACCCGACCTGGCACGGGGAGATCGACGCGATCAACCGACTGGTCTCATCTGCCACCGGGATCGACAACTCCCGGCTGGTGTTGTACACCACCGCCGAACCGTGCCCGATGTGTCAGGGGGCGGTCCTGTGGGCGGGTATCGGGGCGGTCGTGTTCGGCACGTCCATCCGGTTCCTGCTGGAGATCGGCTGGCAGCAGATTGACATCCCGGCTGAAGAGGTCGTCCGCCGCAGCCCGGGGTGGCGGTGCACGGTCGTCGCCGGCGTGCTGGAAGCGGATTGCAACGAGCTGTTCCTGAACGCCTCACGGGCGGCCCCCGGCAGATGACCCGACGAGGTTACGGTCCCGATCCAGAACCGCCTGTCCCCGAGCGTTTCTTCTCCTGCCGCCGCTTCTGGGTACTCCGCCCCGGCCGGTAGCCGGTCTTCGGCGGCCCGGCACAGCGTTCGCCCGGCGTCTCGCCCGTGGCGGGGTTGGCCACCGTGTGGTCGTTCTCGTCCCCGTTGACGGCCCAATGGGCCTGTGCGATCAGCGATCCTTTCGCGCGTCGGTCACCTGGACACTCGCATGCAAGTCGAGGTGGCTTGCACGCTCCGGTCACCTCGACATGCGCTTAGGCGTCCGGCAGGTGATGCACTACCTGCCGATGGGCTTCTTCGGCCGGATGGTGATGTCGTACTTGGGTAGGGTCTTGGACCGCTGCAGTCGGGCCTCGATCGGCCGCATCTCGGCCTTCGTCAGCTTCACTCCGCCTGGGTACTCACCCGCCAGGGTCTCCACCG
>JANNVG010001143.1:0-6961 GCA_031414395.1 Fimbriiglobus sp. | reverse complement strand
CCGCCTGGGCGGGGGGGTATCCACCCCCCGCTCCGGGGGGGCCGCGGCTCGTCACGCCAGCACCCCCTTCACCACGCCCCCGCCGTGGCTGACGTGCGTCGGCCGGCCGGTCTGATCCGGCACCGTCGCCTCCGGGTCGATGCCGACGGCGTGGTAAATCGTCGCCGCCAGATCGCCGGCCGACACCGGGTGTTCCACCGGGTACGCGGCCGTCTTGTCGCTCTTCCCGTGGACGTACCCGCCCTTCACCCCGCCGCCGGCCAGCAGCGCGAACCCGCACTGCGGCCAGTGATCGCGGCCGGCCGAGGCGTTCACCTTCGGCGTGCGGCCCATGTCCCCGTTCACCACCACTAGCGTGCGGTCGAGCCTCCCCGACTCTCGCAAGTCGTCGAGCAGCGCACTCACCGCCCGGTCGAGGTACGGCAGCAGGATGTTCTTCAGCATCCGGAAGTTGTTGCTGTGCGTGTCCCAGTGGCCGTTGCCCTGTGCCGCCTCGGTGTGAACGGTCACGAACGACACGCCCGCTTCGACCAGCCGCCGGGCCAGCAGCGTGGACGAGCCGAACAGGTCGCGGCCGTACCGATCCCGCGTGCGGGGCGACTCCTTCGACAGGTCGAACGCCTCGCGTGCCTTCGGTGACGTCAGCAGGTCGAACGCCTCCGCCCGCTTGCCGCCGAGTGCGTCCGCGGCCGTGCCGACCCGCCGAACTGCTTCCAGTTGATCGACCAGACTCCGCCGGCCGTTCAGCGCGTCCAGCGTCAGCCCGCCCTCGAACTTCGGCAGCGTCGGCTCGCCCATCGGCGTGTGGTCGTGGTCGTAGAAGTCCACTTTCGCCTTCGCCCACTTCGGATCGCACGTGCTGAACAGCGGGTCGAACTTCGGCCCCAGGTAGCCGCCGTACGGCCCGGCCCGCCGCAGCCCCTGGCTGTACCCCGGGAACGCCGGCAGCATGACGTACCCCGGCAGCTCCTTGCCGCGGCCGACGCCGAGGTACTGGCACACGCTCGGGATGCTCGGGTGATTTGTGGGTTTGGCGTGGTAGTCGGTCTGATCTTGCCCGCCGGCGTAGCCGGTCATCACGGCATACGGGTTGTGCGAGTTGTACCCGTGACTCACGGTGCGGATGAGCGTGCAGTGCGGCAGCCGCTTGGCGAGCTGCGGCACGTGTTCGGTGAATCGCACGCCGGGGATGGGGGTGGCGATGGTGCCGAACTCGCCGCGGATTTCAGGGGGTGCGTCGGGCTTCGGGTCGAACGTGTCGATGTGGCTCGGCCCGCCGAACAGGTCGATCAGGATGACCGCATCGGCCGACGCTTTGTGTTTGCGCTCTGCGGCTTTGGCGAACGGAGCGAACGCGGCCCCGAGTGCGGCGAGCGAACCGGCGCGGAGCAGATCGCGGCGGGTGAACCTGTCGCACGCGGTGGAGGCGTGCCCGAGGAGGCGGAGCATGAGAGGTGCCGCCGGCGGGGAGGTGGGGAAAGCGTACCCCGCCGGCTGGGATAACGCAACGAGTGGGTGTCGCCTGCTGTCACTCGCGAGATGAAATCCGTATCTGCCCGCATTTCTCTTTTGACATACGCCGACATTGTTGTCAACATGTCCGTCGCCAAGTCGTGTTGCCCCCAGTTCACAGGGCAGACTTGGCTCCCCCTCTCCGGAAGAGAACTGCCATGACCAGCCCCGCCCACGCCCGCCGCTTCTCTCCTCGCCTACACCAGCTCGAATCCCGCGACGTGCCTGCCGGCAACGTCACCATCACGCAACTCGGCACCGAACTGCGGGTCATCGGCGACACCGAGGCCAACAGCTTCACCATCTGGGGCCGCGGTCCCGGGGTGGTCGAGATTCAGGGGCACGGCACCACCGTCAACGGCGCTAACGCCAAGGTGACCATGTCCGGGGTCGAGTGGTTGCGGGTCGCTGGTCGGGCGAACGACGACGTCATCAAGACCCGCGATCTGGAGATCGCCCAGGTGGACGTGTTCGGCCAGGGCGGCAACGACGTGCTGGACACCGCCGGCAGTACGGGGGATGTCTTCTACGCATTCGGAGGAAGCGAGGACGACACGATCCGGACCCGCGACCTGGCCTATGGCCAGCTGAACGTGTACGGCGAGGCCGGGAACGACGTGCTGGACATCGCCGGCACCACCGAGGGGTTCTTCCCCCTCGACCTGTTCACCGACACCGGGCTCCAACTGGTCGCGGACGGCGGCGGTGGGGATGACACGATCCGGGTGACCGATACCAACGTGCGGGGGGATTTCTGTGGCCTCTTCGTCAACGGCGGTGGGGGGAGTAACTCGATCACCATCTCCAACACCCGTGTCGCCCGTGCGGGGGAGTACGGTGGCATCCTGAACCTGTCCGTCAACAACGGGTACTCCGGGGTGGCGGGTGTGAGCAGCGATATCACCATCGACGGGCTGAGCGTGGACATGGCGGGACCGGATACGGTGGGGTATCTCGGGTGGATCTCGTGGGCCGTTGACATCAACTACTACAGCGAATCGGACGCCGACGACACCATCCGCCTCCGTAACTGGGACCTCTCCGGCCGCGGGAACGACACGGACGTGTACGGTGACATGTACGTTTTCGGCGGGGTGGGGAGCGATCAGATCCAGGTCGAAAACGTATCGACGAGCCTTCTCACCCCCGCCGGCATCGGCCGATCCAATCAGAATTTCTCCTATTTCGACGCCGATCAGGTCACGATGCGAAACCTCCGCCAGGAGGGCGGGGTGTTCGACGGGTCAGGCAGCTCGGGCAGCATCCTGGGCATCTCGGCCGTCGAAGCCGACCTGCGGAACGTGGCGGTCACCTCGGCCACCGGGTACGGCAACCTTTTCCTGTCCTCGCCATTCGACTTTGAGACCGGGAATTATGATGCCCGTGATGCCTCCTTCACCCTGGCCAACGTGACCGTCAGTGGGGGGGAGATCGGCGGGTTCACCGACATCTACACGGGCGACGGGAACGACTCCATCCGTGCCACGAACTCCGAACTCGGGCGGTTCAGCGCCAACCTCGGCGAGGGGAACGACCGCCTGACGTTCGTGAACGTCGCCTTCAGCGCGCCGTACTACGAGGAGTACGGGTACGGCGGGATTGACACCGGCGGCGGGGACGACGCGGTGACCCTGACCAACTGCAACGGCGAGAGCATCCACATCGACACCGGCGACGGGGACGACGCGGTGACGCTGAAGAACTGCGTGTTCGTGACGGCGGACCTGTTCGGCGGGGATGGCACCGACGAACTGAACTTGTTCAACATCTCTGGCCTGTTCAACATCGATGGGTTCGAGTGGTGAACCGACGGCGACCCGGAGACTCGCGCCGGCGCTGGCCGGTGGTCTCGCCGGGTTGCACCCTCGTCTCGCCAGCACTACTTCTTCGCCGGCAATTGGCACACGCCGTCCTTGCACGGCACCAGCGTCGGTCATGAGTGAGGCTCGGAAGCCGGCCCCGTGCCGGCTCGCTCATGTTGGGTCGGAGTGCCGCGGCGCGTCGGGGGAATCTCCGCGAAGTGGGTCACTCGTCGTGCAGCCACCACTGCTGGAGGTAGTACCCGCCCACGACGGTTTGGCGGTCCCCGCGTGGGGCGACAATCGGAACGAGGTGCCGCCGGCGGGGAGGTGGGGACAGAGTACCCCGCCGGCGGATGGGACGCAACGGGCGACCGGGGGTACAACACCCACACCCCAGGTTCCCGCTCATGGACATCGTCGGCCTCGGCACGCACGTGATGGACTGCCCGCGGGTGCGGAAACTGATCGACGCGCACGCCGACAAGTTCGTCGGCGAGGTGTACACGCCCGAGGAGGCCGCGTACTGTGCCGCCCGCACGCACAGCACCGAGTTCTACGCCGGCCTCTGGGCGGCGAAGGAGGCGGTGTTCCGCTCGCTCGGCATGAAGTGGAAGCGGGGCATCGACTGGCGGGACGTGGTCATCGAGTGCGCGACCGCCATCGCGCCGACGGTGACGATCCGCGGGGCGACGGCGGAGCGGATGACGGCCCGCCGGGTGACGCGGGTGCTGGTGTCGTTCAGCTACTCGCGGCTGTTCGCCACCGCCACGGCGATTGCCATCCGCGGGTGATCCGAGGGTGTCGGTCGGCCGGGGTGGTGGAAGTGGTCGTGCTCGATCTCGGCCGGCACGTCGGGCGGGCAGTGGGGCGGTCGCATGGCGTCCGGCCGATGGGGGCAACGGGCGAAGGCGACCACGACGCGCTCGGCGAGAAAACCTCACCCTCACCCGCGTGGGGTCTATGGCAACCGATTGGGGGGTAACTATGCGCTACATCGACCCGCACGTATTTCCGTCGTGGACACTTGGGGAAGGCCTTGTTTTATAGGCGTTTCTTCGCCCGCCCTGACCACCTCACCCGCAGCACTCTCTATTTTCCACTGTTTCCAGCGAATTGGTCCTTCACTGGTCCAAACTGGACTGCGTGAAAATTACTTGAAATGCAGGCGATTCCTCACACAGGGTTCAGCCGCGAGAACTCCTCTGCCAACGGCAGGAGCGTCGCGTTGCACGTCCGCGTCGCTTCTGCCTCGCCATCGAAGGTGCCCACAAAGTGCGCCGTGCCCTGCAAGTTGAAGCGACCCGCCACAGCCCTTCCCCGGCGCTCCACGAGACGCCCGTCACGAGTTGCGGCGGGGTGCCGACCGGTAAATTCGTTCAGGCTAGTCCTGACTGGCCTCGACAAAGGCGACTGCTTTGTGTAACTGAGCTATCCCATGAGCTGCCGAGATGTAAGATTTTTCCAGGCAACCCTTTGCGCGGGCGGGGGTGTATTTCGTGTGCTGGTGAACGATGTCACTTCAAACCACCCACGAGTTGCTTGGTTGGCCTACCCCGGCCGACATCTTGTCGCCCGGCGGAGTGGGCCCCGCGGTTGTCGCCCGCCTTGCGCGTGAGAAGCTCCAAACGGCCATTCGCCGGATCGGTGGGTGTGGCGACAGCAACGTCGGCATCCTCACCGAGGACTCGAACGCGAAGGAAACGCTTGCCCCCATCGCCGTGGTGGTCGAGTTCCCCCGCCCGGTGACTGAATCGGCGTTGAAAGAGGTTCACCGCCTCGCCTGGAACTTCGCCCGCTCCCCCCTGCTCATCACCGTCGACGCCGTTGCGGTCCGGGCGTGGTCGTGCTGCGAACCTCCCGGGGCTGCGGAAGGTCTGTTCGACCGGGTGGAGATCGCTGAAGACAAGATCGATCTGACTTCGGCGCAAGACCGTGCAGAGCACGCGCTGTCGTGGACGTCGCTGGTGTCGGGTGACTTCTTCCGCGAACCCAGCCGGGCCACTTACTTCGACCGGAACAAAGCGGCGGACCGGTTGCTCTTGGAAAACCTGTCCGAGGTTCGGCTGCAGCTCCGCACCGGGGCGAAGAAGCGGCCGAAACTCGACTACCCCACGATTCACGCCCTCCTCGCCCGGCTGATGTTCTTGCAGTTCCTCGCCGACCGGCGGGACGCCGAAGGGAATGCGGCGTTGAACCAGGAGTTCTTCGCCCAACGGCACCGCGACGGCACGTTGAGCAAGACATACGAGACGATTGCGGATGTCCTGGAGAGCAAGGACGACACCTACAGCCTGTTCCACTGGCTGAACGAAAAGTTCAACGGTGACCTTTTCCCGACGGAGGAGGAGCAGGTGGCCGAGAGCAGCGTTGTCCACGAATCTCACCTCAAGTACCTTGCAGGTTTCATCCGTGGGAATGTGGAGCTGCGGGGCGGCCAAAGACTCCTGTGGCGGCAGTATTCGTTCGACGTGATTCCGCTCGAATTCATCAGCAGCATCTACGAGGAGTTCATCCGGAAGGGTGACACAGAGCCGGGTAAAGGGGTCGTCTACACCCCACCCCACCTGGTGGACTTCATCCTGGACGGCGTGTTGCCGTGGAACGGGGAGCGGTGGGATCTGAAGGTTCTCGATCCGGCGTGCGGGTCGGGGATTTTTTTGGTCAAGGCGTTCCAACGGTTGGTCCACCGCTGGAAGTCGGCAAACCCGAGTTTGCGGCCAACGGCCGGGGTCTTGCGGCAAATTCTGGAGCGCTGCCTGTTCGGGGTGGACATCGAGGACGATGCTGTTGGGGTGGCGTCGTTCAGCCTGTACCTGGCGATGTGCGACGAGATCGACCCCAAGCGGTATTGGACGAGCGTCCGGTTCCCGAAGCTACGGGACAAGACGATCATCTGCCAAGATTTTTTTGACGATGGCCCCGCGTTGGTGGCAGATGGGCGTCTGCGAACATTCGACGTGGTGGTTGGCAACCCGCCCTGGGGGCAGGAAGAGGAGCTGCCCCCTTCCGTAACTGGGTGGGTTGAGCGGGATGCTCAGAAATGGCCCGAAGGTGATCGTCGCACGTGGGCTGCTAGCTATGTGAGTATCGGCCCATTCTTCCTCCCCCGAGCGGCCGAGCTGCTGGCTGCGGATGGTCGCGTATCGCTGATGCAATCGACGGCGGTATTGCTCAATATCGTTGGGACGGCACAGGAGTTCCGCACCAGGCTGTTCCGGGAGTATGCGGTCGAGGAGATCGTCAACCTGTCGCCGCTGCGGTACGTCCTCTTCAGCAACGCAAGTAAGGCGACCGCGCCGCCAGCCGTTGTGACCTTCCGCAAGCTCACCGGCGACGATTCCGCCGGTGAGTTCGTGTACATGTGCCCGAAGCCGATCCGCACTGTTGAGGACGACTACCGCCTTCTGATCGGCCCCCACGACGTGCATACCGTGCGAGCGCAGGAAGTCCTGAGCGGTCGCAACGTCCTCACCACGCTGGTTTGGGGCGGCCGCAGAGACCTCGCCCTGGACTTCCCCACGGATTGTGGACAGCGTTTAGCGGTGGGGTCGGTTGTGCGTCCTCTCGTACTCGGCCGGGGCGACGTACCCCAGCGCGGAGTGCCGGCGGACGCGGTTGTAGAACACCTCGATGTATTCGAAGATGCT
>JANNVG010001142.1:0-1687 GCA_031414395.1 Fimbriiglobus sp. | reverse complement strand
CGCGGGTTCGTTTTGTCTGTGTGGTCTGCTCGCTCCGCGCGCGGGTTCCAACAGACCGCTCGCAGAGCGAGCAGACCACTTCATCTCGCAGTGGTGCCGCCCGCCGCCCCGAGTATCATCACCCGCACGCGCCTTCAGTGTTTCCCGGTCTTCAGTGATGCCCCGCGAGTTGAACGGCCGATCAATCCTTATCACCGGCGCGTCTCGCGGCATCGGCCGGCGTGTGGCCGAGCGGTTGGCCCGACTCGGCGCAAACCTGACCGTCACCGCCCGCTCATCAGATGAGCTGGATTCGCTCGTGTCCGGCATCCACGCCGCCGGCGGGTCGGCCGAAGCGGTGGCCGCCGACCTGACCGACCCGATCCAGCGCCAACTGGTGGTGGCCGTGGCGGTCGAGCGGTTCGGCGGACTCGACGTGCTGATGAACTGTGCCGGCATCGCCAGCTTCGGCGAGTTCGCCGACAGTACGCCCGACATCTTCCGCCGGGTGATGGAGGTGAATTTCTTCGTCCCGGCCGAACTGACCCGCTTGTGCCAGCCGCACCTGCTGGCCAGCGCCACCGCCGGGCGGCAGCCGGCCGTGCTGAACCTGGCGAGCATCTGCGGGCGGGCGGGGATCCCGAGCCTGCCGGAGCACTGTGCCAGCAAGCACGCGCTCGTCGGGCTGACGGAGGCGTTGCGGGCCGAGTTCGCCCGGTACGACATCGACGTGCTGCTGGTGCTGCCGGGGCTGGTGAAGTCGGACGACCTGACCCGCCACCTGATCCGCAACGACGGCAAGGTGTACCTGGACTTCGACGGGGCGCAGCCGGCCGACGAGGTGGCCGACGCGGTGGTGAAGAGCCTGCGACAGAACACCCGCGAGCGGGCGGTCGGGTTCGTCAGTTGGTGGCTCTGGTTCGGCCGGCGGGTGTGGCCCCGCGGGGTGCGGTGGATCATGCGGCGGAAGGCCGACAAGTGGGCCGAACGAAATCGAGCCGCACTGTAGCCGGGGTCTGTGACCCCGGTTCGGACCGGCCTCACAGAGGCCGGCTACAGCAGACGCGGATGCGCAACGGAGTGCGACCCGTGAGTTGTGACTGGTTCATTGCCGACCCGGACGAGGCGGCGGACGTGGCGTCGATCGTGTGCGAACTGCACGCCTTCGACGACTGGCCGCACCTCGACCTCGCCGACCTCGACGACGAGGCGGTGGAGGCGCTCTGGACGTTGCTGCGGGCGGACGACTCACCGGCCGCGGAGCTGCTGTTCGAGGACGCGGACCCGGACGACGGGTCGGTGAGTGTGTGGCGGGTGCATCCGGAGTTCGTGACGCGGCTGGCCGGGGTGGGTGCCGCCGACCTCCGCCCGCTCGCCCGCAAGTGGGCCGAGAGCGAGACACTGAGCGAGTGGAACACGCCCGGCGTGGAGGCGGTGTTGAAGGCGATGACGGCGTTCGCCCGCCGCGCCATGTTCGACGGCAAGGCGGTGCTGGCGATGGCCTTGGTGTAGTTTTCGTAGGGCGGGCGAGCCGGCGCTCCGCCGGCGACCCCCGCCGCAAGACAACGAGCGAAAGGAGCCTGAGTTGAATCACCCCGTCCGAGCATTCCTCTTCGCACACTATTGGTGGATCGTCACCCTCGCTGTGTTGGTGGCACTTCCACTGACCGTGTACGTGAGTCTTCCTGGCAACGTGCCTGGCAATGTC
>JANNVG010001141.1:0-16685 GCA_031414395.1 Fimbriiglobus sp. | reverse complement strand
GGGGTTGTGGGGGTGCTTTGGGGGTGTGGTGGGTTGGGGGGGCCGGCGCGCGGGTCGCGCGCCGAGACCCACCCTACGCACACCCGATCTCTAAGCCGCCCTGCGGTCATGGTGCGGGCGCGGGGGATGAGGATAGCGGGTTGTTATAGGACCACCAGGGTGAGTCGTCAGAGTGGTTCCCATCGGTCAATTCAACAGGGATGAGCCGCCGGTGTGCGATTTCGGGGCAGTCGTTGCCTCAAATCGCGGCGTTAGACGAGCTATTGCGGTGAAAAAAACTGATTTCTGAAGAATTCGTGATTGACCTCACCCCGACCCCCGATTAGCTTCTTCATACACCTGCTGATGGGTTCTCGCACACCCTCAGCCATCCGCGTGTTTCCACTCTCTCAAGGCGGGATCCTCCCACCCCTTCCGGCACGGTCGGAACGGTTCGATCCGGGTGGTTCATCGGTTTCTTCTCATCTTCCGTCGGAGGTTCGTCATGACTCGTCGCCGTTCGGGGTTCACGCTGATCGAACTGCTGGTGGTGATCGCCATCATCGCCATCCTCATCGGCCTGCTCCTGCCCGCCGTCCACAAGGTCCGCGAAGCGGCCGCCCGCATGAAGTGCAGTAACAACCTGAAGCAGATGGTGCTCGGCATGCACAGCTACGAGAGCGCCTACGGCAACTTCCCGAACCCGCGGGGGACGAACTTCAACGGGTTCACCGCCTACCGCGGGTGGATGTGCGAGCTGCTGCCGTACATCGAACAGGACAACCTGAAAAACCAGATGTACACGACCCCCTGGAACACCGGCTTCTTCGTCGCGCACGTGCGGCCGGTGTCCACCTACGTCTGCCCGTCGGACGTGCGGAACGACGGGCAGCCGGGCACCGGCGGGAACGGCGCGCTCACCAGCTACCTGGGCGTGACCGGCAGCGACAATACGGTGGCGCTCCAGCAGAACGGCCCGTCGAACGGCTTCTTCCGTCTGACGAACACCCCGGCCGCCCCGCTCGCCAAGGGCATCTCCATGGCCAACATCACCGACGGCACCAGTAACAGCATCGCCATCGGCGAGCGGCCGCCGTCCCGGGACAAAGGCTGGGGCTGGTGGGGCGTGTCGGACTACGACTCGCTGCTCTCCATGACCCAGCGGTACGGGTTCTATTCCGGGTGCGTGTACCCCGGCGTGTTCCGCGCCCCGAACCTGCAGACGAACCCGTGCGGTGGCGACACCGAACACTTCTGGAGCTTCCACACGGGCGGGGCCAACTTCGCCATGGCCGACGGGTCGATCCGCTTCCTGCCGTACTCGGCCCAGCCGGTCACCCTCCCGATGGCCTCGATCGCCGGCGGCGAAGTGTTCGCCAACCCCTGATCGGGCGGCGGCGGGGCGCCGGTCGGTCGGCGCCCCCCACTTCATTGATTCATCCCCGTCTTCCCCACCGAGTATTCCCACCATGTCGAACCTCCGCCTCGTGCGGCGGGTGGCCGTCGCCGCCGTCATTCTTACACTGGCCGTCGGGTGCAGCCCACAGACCGCCAACGTGCAGGGGAAAGTGACCGTCAACGGCGAACCGCTCAAGGCCGGCTCGCTCCAGTTCAAGTCCGCCTCTGGGACCGTGGTCGTCGCCCAAATCCAGCCGGACGGCACCTACTCAGCTGTGAACGTGCCCGTCGGCACCGCGACCATCGCCATCTCGGCCATGGACCCGAAGTTCGAGGAGAAAATGCTCGAACTGGCCGGCCGCGGCAAGCCGGGCGGTGACGGGAGTGGCCCCGGTCGCGGAAAGCCGATGACCGCCAGCGACACGAACACCGACTGGGAGGCGATGTACCGTCTTGTGGACGAGAAGTTTGCCGACTTCAACTCGTCAGGGCTGTCGGTGAATGTGGTCGGGCCGTCCACCACCTACGACATCCCGGCGACCCTCACCAAGAAGAAGAAGTAACCCCCGGTCACCGCCGGCTCCGCCGCCGGGGTTCACCCGGCGGCGGGCCGTCGCACTCGATGACAGTGCGGAAGTCCCGCCGACGGGTCCACAAGTCGTCGATCCCCCGCCGGCCCAGCCGCGAGTTGTCCGACACGTCCACGCGGGTCAGCCGGCTCATCAACTCCGACCGCGCCAGCCCCACCGCCCCCAAATCCGTGATCGGGTTCTGCCGCAGCAGCAGCACCACCAACTTCGCCGTGTGCGGCGACTCCGCCAGCGCCAGCAGGCCGTCGTCGCCGACGTGGTTGTGCGACAGGTCGAGCACGCGCACGCCGGCGAACAGCGGGCACGCGGCGAGCGCCTTCAACCCGCCCGAGTTGATCTCATTCTGCCGCAAGTCGAGCCGCGGGTCGTGGGCGATCATGCGGGCGAGCAGCGGCGAACCGGCGAGCGCCTCGCACCCGCCGTCACCGATGTGGTTGCTCCGCACCCGCAGCACGTGCAGGCGACCAAGACCCTGACTGTGCGCCAGCGCTGCGATGCCCGCCGCGCCCACGTCGTTCGCCGACAGGTCGAGCACCCGCAGCCCGCCGAAGTGCGGCGACTCGGCCAGCCGCGCCACCCCGTCGGCGGTGATGCGGCCGTTGTCGTTCAGGTGCAGGGCGGTCAGGCCGGGGAGGGTGCGGCACTCGGCCAGCCGCCCGACGGCCGTGTCGCTCAGGCCGTTGAAGCTCAGGTCGAGCGTTTCCACCTTGCCCAGGTGCGGCGACCGCAGGAGCACGTTCAGCCCGCCGTTCTCCAGGCCCGCCCCGCACAGGCCGAGTTCCCGCACCTCGCCGAGAATCGGCAGTTGAATCAGGCGGTGGACGTCCGCGCCGGCGTCCTCGATCCGCACCCGCCGGACGGCCGCCTTGCGGAACAGCTCCACCCCGCGGGCGGCCAGTAGTCCCACGCTCACCGTCACCGAATCAACGATGCCGCGGCGGAACTCGAACCCGTCGGCGAGTCCGCGGAGGGGCCGCGTCCACTCGTCGATGTGACGGAGGAGCAGTTCGTTCTGACGTTCGGTCAGGTCGCCGCGGTGCGGGTGGTCGGCGGGCAGGCGGGCGAGGGCGAGTTGCAGGCGAATGAACTCGGCGCGGTGGCGGTCGGCCGAGTGGGGGGAGTCGTCGAGGTAGTCGGCGAACACGAGCCGCGGGCCGTCGTCGCGGAAGCGGGCGACGATGCCACGGGTGAACGCCTCTTCCTCGGCCGGGGTGGGCATCGTGCAACGCCACACGAGGGGGACGTGAGAATTGTAGCCGAACTTTGGGCGTGAAGGGGACACCAATGTCGCCGCCCCGCTCCGCGGAGCGGACAGAGTTTCCGCGAATGCCCCGATCCGCCCCGCGGAGGGGGGCGGTGACATTGAGAGACGCCCGCCGCGGAGCGGCGACAGATGTTAGCCAGGGGTGAAGTCACGAGCGGAGCGAGTGACGGAACCCCTGGAAATGCACACGAGATGGAACAAGCCCCGGAGGGGCGGCAGCAATTGTGTCTGTCGCCCCTCCGGGGCGTGGGATTGTCGGTGATCGGGTCCAGGGGTTCCGCTCGCCTTCGGCTCGCTCCACCCCTGGCTAACATCGGCCGCCGCTCGGCGGCGAGTGGTCCTCTACGCCGATTTGCGCTCCGGCAACGGCAAGTAGTCGGCCGGTTCGTTCGGCAGCGTCAGCACGAAGCGGGTCACGCCATCCGCCCGCTCGAATTGCACGTCGCCGCCGTTCTGCTTCGCCAGCCGCCACGCCACACTCAGCCCCAGCCCGCGACCACGACCGGCGTTCCGCCCCGAAAAGAACGGGTCGAACAGGTGCGGCACCATGTCGGCGGTCGGCCCCGGCCCGGTGTCTTCGACCACGATTTGCGTCCACTCGTCGCCGCACGCCACCCGCACGCACACCCGCCCGCCCTTGCCGGCGGCGTCAATCGCGTTCCGCCCGAGAGCCACCACCACCGCCCGCACATGGCTGGCGTCCGCCCACAGCTTGCCGCCGTCGGTCGCGTCGGGCAGTTCCAACCGCACGCCCGCGTCGTCGGCGGTCGGGAGCAGTTCCTTCGCCACGGACGGCACCCACGCGGACGCGCCGAGCAGGGCCGGGTTCGGCTGCGGCGGGCGGGCGAACTGCCGCGTGCCGGCGAGGATGTCGTGAATCCGCTTCGTCTGCCGGACCACCGCGTCGTAGCGGTTCAACCGCGACTCGTCGTCTTCTTCACTCCGAAGCAACTGCACGTTGGTGGCGATGACGGCGAGCGGGTTGTTGATCTCGTGACCGGCGCCGGCGGCGAACTCGGCGAGGCCGTCGAGCTTGGCGTCTCGCACGGCGGTGTCGAAGTCGTGCCGCGAGTCCACCAGCAGGGCGGTGAGTTTGTCGATGCGGTCTTCGAGTTCGGCGACCAGTTGGGCCGCGGACCGCTGGCGGGCCTTCGCCGCGAGGCGGAGGAGCCGCGGCCAGAGGGGGTTGGGGGTGCAAACTGTAGCCGGCCTCTGTGAGGCCGGACCGGGGTCACAGACCCCGGCTACAGCAGAGGCAGCCCGCACCACCTCCAACACACCGCGATGTCCGCCGAGGGCCACGCCGTCGGTCACGCTCAGTTCGGGGAAGCCGACGGCGACCGTCACCCACGCGGGCAGCCGCCAGCGGGCGAGCAGTTTGCGGGCGACAGTCGATTCACTCGCAAAATACCCCGCGAGCAGCCCGACGCACCACGCGGCATCGGGCGAGCACTGGCCCGTTTCGATGGCGATGCGTTCGGCGGCTTCGGCCAGATTCAATCCACGTGCCACCGATTCCGCATCCGGTTGGAATGGTCCGCCTTCGCCGTCGAGCAAACTGGCCGCGGTCTCGCACAATCCCGGTTGGGACAGCGCGACCGCATCGAGCGTGAACGTTTCTGGTTGTGGCGTGGGGCGTGCGTACCGCAAGACGTGCAACACAAGACCGGGGTCGCGGCGGATCACGTCAACGGAAATGTCATCCGCGACGAGGGCGAGCAGGGCGGCATCGGACGGGCGGAGCCACGCCCGCGCCATCACCGGGTGAATCGCCGCCGTGTTCACCGGGGAGTCCTTCGGCCGGAGACAGTGGGGGAACGAGGAGGGCGGGGGTCCGCCGTGCCGTGGATCAGGTATCGGCACGCCAGACGCCCCGCCCTTGCCAAATCGCCCGAATTACGCGATCGACATCGGCTCCATGTCCAGCAGCTTGCACATCTTGTCCACGAGCGTGTCGATGTCGAACGGCTTCCGCTCGAAGTCGTCGGCGCCGGCCAGCTTCAGCTCCAGAATCTTGTCCTCCTCCACCATCCCGCTGATGCAGATGATGCGGACTTCTTCCAGGCTCGGGTCGGACCGCACCCGCTGGCACACTTCCTTGCCGTTGATGTCCGGCAGCATGACGTCGAGCAGCATGATGTCCGGGCGGTACTCCTTCACCATCATGCCGGCGTCGAACCCGTTGGCCGCGATCTTCACCTCGAACCGGCCGTCCTCTTCGAGCAGGCGGGCGGTGCTCTCCACCAGGTCCTGGTCGTCGTCCACCAGCAGCACCTTCCGCTTGCCGCTCTCGAGCGCATCCGTGGGGATGTTGTTGTCCCTCATGAACTTGAACAGCTGGTCGCGCGGGATGCGGCGGAATTTACTCCCCGGCACCCGGAACCCCTTGAGCTGTCCGTTGTCGAAGCAGCGAATGATCGTCTGCTGCGACACCTTGCAGATTTTGGCGGCTTCGCCGGTCGTGAACACCGTCTTCATACGGACTCATCCTGCCGGCTCGACCGGCACGCATGAAGGAAGACCAGTCGCCCGTGTTCAGGGCGAGCCGGTCGGGACCATCCGTGGCATACGGGACCACGTACTCGCTCGGCCGTCGGGCCGGGCGGGCTGGGGGAAGGAGGTCAACGGATCCGCCGGCGGGGACTATGGAGGTCGAACAAGATGCGGGACTCAGGTTGTTTGCCCACCACCGCGATTCTAACTCGCCTTCCGGGTGAGTCAACGAGCGACCGCCCACAACCCCCGGCTTCTCTCACCGCCCGCGGCTAGCGCCATCGGCACAGTGTCACCGGATTGCGGAGACCGCCCACCTTCCCACCCATTGAGGCCGGCCTTGCTGTAGCCGGGGTCTGTGACCCCGGTCCGGCCTCACAGAGGCCGGCTACAGATTCGGCACCGACTTCAACCCGCCGCGAGATCCCCCAGACTTGGGTTCCCCCGCGGCTTGTGAGCGACCCCATACCGACTCATTCCAGATAAAACAACAGCATTGCCAGGTCCGCCGGGGTGATGCCACTGATGCGGCTTGCCTGGCCCACGTTGGCGGGCCGAACCTTCGACAACTTCTGCTTCGCCTCGACCCGCATTTGGGACA
This sequence comes from Fimbriiglobus sp., assembly GCA_031414395.1. Classification (GTDB taxonomy): domain Bacteria; phylum Planctomycetota; class Planctomycetia; order Gemmatales; family Gemmataceae; genus JALHQU01. The sequence continues at coordinate 10,360 of JANNVG010001141.1, read as the reverse complement.
CTGCGGCGTAGTCGAACGCCTCCGGAATCCGCCGCCCCTCCATCTTCCGGAACCGCTCCACGTCGCGGGCTTGCAGGTCGATGTACCCGCTGTACTTGGCTTCGAGAACGACCTGTTCCACCACGGCGTGCGAAGCGTCCCATTCCGCCAGCGCGGGGCAGCGGGCGACCATCTCTTGCCAGGTGGTCTGTGTGCGTCGGAGCCAGGTGGCGAGCGTGTCGCCGTCCGACTTGGTGGTGTCGAGGGCGTGTTGCAGTCGTGCAATCCCCGCCTCCTTCGCGTCCAGCCGTGCCCACGCCTCATCGCTCACGCTGCCCACCTTGCGGCCGAGGGGGGTGAGCCGGCGGTCGGCGTTGTCGTGGCGGAGCAGCAGGCGGTACTCGGCGCGAGACGTGAACATGCGGTACGGCTCGTCCACGCCCTTCGTGACGAGGTCGTCGATCAGCACGCCGATGTACGCCTGAGCGCGGTCGAGCACGAGCGGCGGTTCACCCTTGATCTTGAGTGCGGCGTTCAGCCCGGCCATTAGCCCCTGTGCCCCCGCCTCTTCGTAACCCGTCGTGCCGTTGATTTGACCCGCGAAGTACAGCCCCGCCACCGGCTTTGTTTCGAGCGTCGGGTGAAGCTGCGTGGGCGGGGCGAAGTCGTACTCCACCGCGTACCCCCACCGCATCACCTCCGCGTTCTCCAACCCCGGAATCAGCCTGAGCATTGCCGCCTGCACGTCTTTGGGCAGGCTGGTGCTGATGCCGTTGACGTAATACTCGCGGGTGTTCAGCCCCTCCGGTTCGAGGAAGAGTTGGTGCGAACCCTTCTCGGCGAACCGCACCACCTTGTCCTCAATGCTCGGGCAGTACCGCGGGCCGCTGCTGCGGATCGCCCCGCTATACATGGGGGCGCGGTCCAGGTTCGCCCGGATCAGGTCGTGAACGGCCGGCGTGGTTTCGGTGACGTGGCAGACCATCTGCGGGACGGTGATCTTGTCGGTGCCGAAGCTGAACGGCCGGGGCGGGTCGTCGCCACGGGACTCGGCCAGCTTGGAGAAGTCGATGGTGCGGCCGTTCAGCCGGCACGGGGTGCCCGTCTTGAAGCGTTCGAGTGTGAACCCGCACGCGGTCAGCGAATCGGACATTCCCTCGGCCGACGAGTCGCCCGCCCGCCCGCCGGTCGTCTTCGCCTCCCCGGTGTGCATGATCGCTTTGAGGAACGTGCCGGTGGTGAGGATCACGGCGGGGGCGCGGTAGTGCGTGTCCCCGCGGGCGACGACGCCGAGGATGCGCTTTCCGAACCTACCCCCCCCGGCCCCCCCTCCCTGGGCGGGAAGGGGGGAGTTGGCGGTTGGCCCTGCCCCCCCCCCTTCCTCGTAGGAAGGGGGGGGCTGGGGGGGGGTAGGTTCATCCGCCAACAACAGCCCCTCCACCAACTCCTGCCGCAGCGTCAGGTTCGGCTGATCCTCCACCCACCCCTTCATGGTGTTCTGGTACAGCTTCTTGTCGCACTGCGCCCGCGGCGAGTGCATGGCCGGGCCTTTGGAGGCGTTCAGCATCTTGAACATGATGCCCGACGCATCGGTGCAGCGGCCCATGACCCCGCCGAGGGCGTCGATTTCGCGGACGATCTGCCCCTTCGCCACCCCGCCGATGGCCGGGTTGCAGCTCATCTGTCCGACGCTGTCGGCGTTCATGGTGAGCAGACAGGTCTTCATCCCGAGTCGTGCGGCGGCCATGGCGGCTTCGGTGCCGGCGTGCCCGGCCCCGACCACGATCACATCGAACTCGAACGTCAGCGGCGGCATGTCAAATCACCGGGCGAGGTGGGAGGTACATGCGGCCCTCGCCGCGGTTGCCGTCGTCGTTGCGGTTGTCGGTGACGAGCACCTTCCCGTCGGTCTGGCAGCGGTTCCAAATGATGCGGTCGGACACGTCCGGCGTGTACCCGAGGCCGGGCACGGTGTGTACGGGCAAGCCGAGCCGCTCCCACAGGTCGGCGGCTTTGAGGGTGACGAGCAGGCTCAGCATGTACCGGGCGTGCCCCTGGACGTTCACGTCAAACACGACGCTGTTCATCTACCCCACCTCCAGGTAGAGGGGGGCGCGCCGCTGCCGCTTCCACTCCTCGAACAGCCCGAACATCCTCGCCCGGCGGTCGGCCGGCAGCTCCCCCGGCACCTCCGGGAACAGGGTGGGGTTCTGCTTCACCTCGTCCAGCCAGAGCCGCATCAACGTCACCCGCTCGCGGGCCGCCCGCTGTCGCTCCCGCATCTCCGGCGTGTCCTGGGCGGCCATCGCTTGAGCCGTCCGCTCGTCCATCCGCCGGATGACCTCGGAGACTTCCGCGTAATGCCGGAATGCGAATGACCGCAGCACGGCCACCTGATGCGGGAGCAGTTCGTACCGCCGGCACAATTCGGCTTCGGTGGTGTCTGGATCAAACAGTTCGTCCCACACGTTGTAAACGGTGATGCGGGTGCCGACGAGTTCCGGCCCGCGGCCGCGGTCGTGCAGGAGGGGGTGGAAGGTGTTCGCGTCCATCGGTGCGGTCTCGGCGGTTTCCCGAATTGTAGCAGAGACAGCCGAGCGAACCCGGCGGTTCGGCTCTCGAAAACGACGAACCCCGGCCGCGTGGCCGGGGTTCGTCGGGGAACGGGCGACCGCGTCACGGCGGCAGGCCACCCGTGAGACATGCGGTTCCGTGGTCTCACCGCCCGGTGCTCAGGAACTCCTTGATGCTGCCCAAGATGGCCTCGCGGTCGGGGATGCGGCTGGCCACCACGTTCTCGTGCTCGTCCACCAGGGTGTCGATGGTCTCCATGAACTCGCCGCTGCCGTACGGACTCTCCACCTGTCCGTACCCGAACAGGTTGACCTTCGGCAGCAGTTGCTCCTTCAGCAGCTTCAGGCACTTCGGGTTGTCGTCCCCCCAGTTGTCGCCGTCGCTGAAGTGGAAGGCGTACACGTTCCACTCGCTCGGCGGGAAGCGGGCGTCGATCACCTTGTTGGCCAGGTCGTAGGCGGTGCTGATCTTCGTGCCGCCGCTCTCGCGGGTGTGGTAGAACGTGTGCTCGTCCACCTCGTGGGCGGCGGCGTCGTGGATGATGTACACGCGGTCCACGCCCTTGTAGTGGGCCTTGATCCAGGTGTCGATCCAGAACGACTCGATCCGCACGATCTCCTTCTGCTCGTCCGTCATGCTGCCGCTCACGTCCATCATGTAGATGACGCAGGCCACCGCCTCCGGCTTGGGAAATTCCTTCCAACTGCGGTACCGCTTGTCCACCCGCTCGGGGATGACGACCGGCCGGCCGGGGTCGTAGGTGCCCGAGCTGATCTGCCGCTTGAGGGCCTGCTTGTACGTCCGCTTGTAGTGCCGCAGGCTCTCCGGGCCGACGGTGCGGATGCTGCTGTAGCGGTCCTTCACCGAGACGATGTTCTTCTTCCCGCGGGGTTCGATCCGCGGCAGGGCCAGTTCCTCGCCGAGGATGGCGGCCAGCTCCTCCATCGTCAGTTCCACTTCCAGGATGTGCCCGCCGGGGCTGTCGCCGGCCTGCCCGTCGCCGTCCCCGTCCTGCGGTTGCGTGAGCGGCTGGCCGGGCTTGCCGTCGCCCACGCCGACCCCGCCGGAGCCTTTCTGCCCGAAGCGGAACTGCGGCGGGTTGATGCTCGGCATGGGAATCGACACCAGGTCGTTCCCCTTCTTGCCGATCATCTCCCCCCGCCCGATGTACTTGGACAGGTTGTTCTTCACCTTGCCGCGGACGATCTTGCGGAACCGCTGCAAGTCTTTGTCGATCTTTTGTCCCACGGCGGGCGGCCTCGGTAAGTGGGGTGTCGGACGCTGTTGAATTGTACCGCACGCCCGGCGGCAGGCGGGAGGGGAATGGCGGTCACGGGGCGGGTTGGGTCCAGTCTTCGACCCGCAGGCCGGGCACGCGGGTGAAGTCGCGGACGTTGGCGGTGACCACGGTGGCGTTATGGACGAGGGCGATGGCGGCGATGCGGAGGTCGTCCTTCCGCACGTTCAGCTTCAACCGGAGCAACCCTTCGTAGCGTGCGATGGCGAGCCGGTTATAGGGCATGATCGGCAGCTTGGCGAAGTTGCTGACGGTGCCAACCAGTTCCGCATACGCGCGTTCAACGGCCGCCGGCTGCTTCGCCTTCCGCAAATACGTCCACCACCCGCTGAGGGCTTCTCCCAGGGTGACGGCTGTGGTCTGTACCGCACCCGCAGGCTGGGCACGTATGTGGGTCACGACCGGCTCGACTTCGGCGAACGCCAGACCTGAAGCGCTGGTGTCAAGGGCATAGAGTTTCATCGTGCAATGCCCTCCTCGTCCCGGTCTTTCGCCTCACGATACTCCTCCACCGCCTTCCGCCACTCGTCGAGCAACGGGTTGTCCTTCCACGTGCCGATCACCGCCTCCCACCCGTTTCCGGTCGTCGCGGCCGGCACCGCCGGGATCGAAGGCACAGGCGTGGTGACGAACACCCGCAGGTCGGTCACCGCTTCCTCTTCGGTCAGCCCGATGCCCACCTTGTCGGGGAAGTCCGCGCACCGGGCGACGAACGCCCCCGACGGCTCGTGCCGCTCCACCGTCACGTCGAACTCGAGTTTCAGGTTCATTGTTCGCACCTCCCGTCCGCATTCTACCACACCCTCACGGCAGCAGGTCGGCCACGCGGACGGTGGCGGTCGGGGCGGCGAGCGGGGACACGGTGTCGGCGTCGGTGAGGGTGAAGTGCGACTGGTAGGCGGTCGCCCCCAGCCCCTGCGGGAGTGCGGCCGGGGTACGGAAGACGAACAGCCGCCGCCCGTCCACGTCCAGCACCCAGTATTCCGGGATGCCGGCGGTGGCGTACAGTTCCGCTTTGGTGGTGGTGTCGAAATTCAGCGAACTGTCGGCGATCTCGACCACCAGATCGGCGGCGGTGGGGTGGACGACGGTCCCCGGAGCGCCGCGGATGACGGCGATGTCGGGCATCGGATCGGTGTCCTGTCCCAGCACGAGGGGGAGTTGCACGCGGTATCGCCACCCCTTCCCGAACACCGTCCGGATTTCGGCGTCGGCCTTCTCGACCGCCATCGCGTGGGGGGCGTCCATCGGCCCTTCCTCCAGGAGAACGCCTCGGATGAGTTTCGCACGCCGGCCCTCGAAGTGGCCCATGTCGCCCATGCGATGAAAGAGAGCCAGTGTGTAGCGGAACGGCCGCAACCCGGTTCGAGTACCGGACGGCTGCGGTGGTGGGGTGGGTGCGGGCGGCATCGGAGCCGGTGCCGGGTTGAGGGCCGGCGGGTTGAGCAACGCAGTCATGGGAACACCTCCGCCGGGAAGGGTAACGCCTTTCGGTCGCCTTCACCAGACCGGCCGATAAGTTACCCAGACTACCACCCGGCCCCGCCGGGATACGCTGCACCCGGAGCACGCTCCATGTCGTCCGCTCACCCGGTTCGCCGGCTGGCCGTCCTCGGCCTGTTGGCCGCACTCGTCGCGCCTGTCGTCGCGCAAGACCCGCCGAAGGACAAAGACCGCCAGCAGATCGCCGACCTCGAGAAGCAACTGGCCGAACTGCAGAAGCGAGTGGCCGACCTGAAGAAGGCGCTGCCGCCGGACACCAAACCGACCCCCCCCACCACGCCGACCACCCCGCCGGGCAAGAAGCCGCTCACCATCGCCGAGACTGACACGTGGCGGAGCATCCGCGCGGCGGCGCTGTCGAACGACGGCAAGTTCTTTGCCCACCGCGTCGGACCGAGCGAGGGCGACGGCGAGGTGACGCTGCGGGCGAACGCCGACGGCAAGGAGACGAAGTTCCCGGCCGGCAGCGGGTTCGGGTCGCTTCAGTTCTCGTTCGACTCGAAGTGGTTCGCGTTCAGCGTCACGCCGTATGTGAAGCCGGGTGGCGTGACCGGTGCCCCGCGGCCGAAGTCGAAGGTGGTGCTGGTGAACACGACCAGCGGCGAGAAGACGGAACTGGAAGGCGTGGCGGCGTTCAGCTTCTCCGGGCAGTCGGGCAGCCACCTCGCGTATCGCAAATCCACCGAGAGCGTCGGCGTGCCCGGCCTGCCGGGCATTTCCCCGCCTGGCGGCGGCGGCGCGACCCCGGCCACACCGGGGCACACCGGCACGGACCTTGTGTTGCGGGAACTGGCCACCGGCACCGAGTTCGTGCTCGGCAACGTGGCCGAGTTCTCGTTCGACAAGAAGGGCACTTGGCTGGTGACGGTGATCGACGCGGCCGGGCAGGTGGGCAACGGCCTGCAACTGCGGGACATGACGAGCGGCGTGGTGTCCCCGGTCGAGTCGTCGAAGGCGGCGTATCGCGGGCTGCGGTGGAACGAGGAGACGACGGCGTTTACCCTGACGAAAACGGTGGACGACCCAGGGTACGACACGAAGTGGGTGAGCATCCTCGGGTACTCCGACCTGGGGCCGAAGCCGACCCGCACCGCCTTCGACCCGAAGGACGACAAGGACTTCCCGAAGGACATCGCCATCAGTGCCGGCAGCGCCGGCTGGACCGACGCGATGGATGCGTTCACATTCAGCGTGGGCGAGCGGAAGAAGAAGGACGAGCCGAAGAAGCCGACCCCGGTCGAGGCGAGCCGAGGGCCGTCAGGCCCCGGGTCTCCCCCCGCCGACACCGAGAAGAAGGAAGGCCCGTCGCCCACCCCGCCGACCCCGAAGCCAACCGCCACCCCCGGCCCGAAACCCGACCTCGTGATTTGGCACTGGAAGGACGAGCGCCTGCAACCGATGCAGCAGCTGCAAGCTGGGAGCGACCGCTCGCCGACCTACCCGGCGATTTACCGCATCAAGGACAAGAAGTTCATTCAACTCGCCGACGCGAAGATGCGGACGGCGTCGGTGGCCGCGAAGCAGAAGTTCGCCATCGGCCGCGACGGACAGCCCTACGAGTACATGAGCAACCTGACCGGCCAGCGGTTCGCCGACATCTCCGTCATCAACCTGACCACCGGCGAGAAGAAGGCGGCGCTGACGAAAGCCCGCTACGCCTTCGGCGCGTCGCCCGCCGGCACGCACTTCCTGTACTACGACGACGGCCACTTCTTCACCTACGACATGGCCGCCGGCAAGGGCACCAACATCACCGAGAAGGTGACGGGCACCAGCTTCATCGACACCGAGGACGACCACAACGTGGCCAAGCCGCCGCGGTTCCCGGCCGGCTGGAGCCGCGACGGCGGCACCGTCCTGTTGAGTGACGGGTGGGACATCTGGGCGGTGAAGGCGGACGGCAGCGGCGGCACGAACCTGACCGTGAACGGCAAGGAGACCGGCACCCGGTATCAGGGCATCGCGCAGTATGAAGCCGAGCCGAAGCCGGGGTACGACCTGACCAAGCCGCTGTACGTGGCCAGTTACGGCGAGTGGACGAAGAAGGACGGGCTGGTGAAGCTGGAGTCGGGCAAGCCGGCGGTCACGCTGCTCACCGGCGACTGCTCGTTCGGCCAGCCGATGAAGGCCCGCGACGCCGAGGTGTACGCCTTCACCAAGCAGACCACGACCGAGTCGCCCGACTACCACCTGACCGACGCCACGTTCAAGGACGCCAAGAAGGTGACGGACGCCAACCCGCAGCAGAAGGACTACCTGTGGACGGCGGGCGTGAAGCTGGTGAACTACGTCGGCACCGGCGGGGCGAAGCTGCAAGGCACGCTGCACCTGCCGGCCGGGTACGAGCCGGGCAAGAAGTACCCGACGGTGGTGTACATCTACGAGAAGCTGACGCAGGGCACACACCGCTACGCCGCCCCCAGCTACCGCGGCGGGTTCAGCCCGGCCATCTACACCTCGAACGGGTACGCGGTGTTCAACCCGGACATCACCTACCGGATTAATGACCCCGGCGTGTCGTCGATGGAGTGCATCCTGCCGGCGGTGGACGCGGCGATTGCCACGGGGATTGTGGACGCGGCGAAGGTGGCGCTGCACGGCCACTCGTGGGGCGGCTACCAGACGGCGTTCGCCGTGACGCAGACGACCAAGTTCAAGTGCGCCATCGCCGGCGCGCCGCTGACGGACCTGGTGAGCATGTACAGCAGCGTCTACTGGAACTCGGGGTCGGCCAACCAGCCGATCTTCGAGAGCAGTCAAGGGCGGTTCACCGGCGGGTACTGGGAGCAGCAGGAGGCGTACATCCGCAACAGCCCGGTGTACTTCGCCAAGAACGTGCAGACGCCGCTCCTGCTGCTGCACAACGACAAGGACGGGGCCGTCGATTTCACCCAGGGCGTCGAGTATTACAACACGCTCCGCCGGCTGCAAAAGCCGGTGGTCATGCTGCAATACAAGGGGGAGAACCACGGGCTGGCGAAGGCGGAGAACCAGAAGGACTACGCCGTGCGGATGCGGGAGTACTTCGACCACCACCTGATGGGCAAGCCGGCCCCGGACTGGTGGACCGTCGGCGTGCCGCACCTGAAGATGGACGACCACCTGAAGGGGCGGGACAAGTGATAACGGCGAACGGCGCGACGTCAGCCCGCCGGTGCTTCCGTGTTCAACAGAAGCACCGGCGGACTGACGTCGCGCCGTTCGCCATTCATGCGGCCGGTTGGGTCCAGTCTTCGACCTGCAACCCCGGCACCCGCTTGAAGTCGCGGACGTTGGCCGATACGACCGTGGCGTCATGTTCGAGCGCGATGGCGGCGATGCGGAGGTCGTCCGTCCCGACGTTCAGCTTCAACCCGCGGAGTTGGTCGCTCCGGGTGTAGGCGGTCAGGGTGAACGCAAGGATTGGCAGTTTGGCCAGTTGGACGGTGGCGCGGGCCAACTTGTCGTAGGCCCACACCACGCGGTCGGGCTTCTTAGCCTTGCGGATCAGGTTGTACCAGCCGGTGAGCGACTCATCGACGGTGATGACGGTTGTCACGACGGCGGCGCCCGCGGCCAGCACATGAGAATACAGCGGTTCCCGCCGGTCTATGAAGTCGCTCACCGTGTTCGTGTCCAGGACGAATCGCATCACGGCACCTCCCGTCCGGCGTCCAACTCTCGCCGGCGTTCGGCCAACTCTTGCCGCCACTCGTCGAGGGGGGTGTCGCGGAACGCCTCGGCGAGATCCGCCCACGGGTTGCCCGTGTGGCCGACAGGCCGGATCGGTTCGGGCGTCGGCCGCAGGACGTGCGCGCGCAGGTCGGCCACCGCCTCGTCTTCCGTCAGCCCGATGCCGATCTTCCCCTCGAAGTCGCCGCACCGGGCGACGAACGCCCCCGACGGCTCGTGCCGCTCCACCGTCACCGGGAACGATATCGCTTGCGTCATCATGGCCGTTCACTCCCGCCGCCATTGTACCGCGAACGAACGAGCCGGGTGGCCAGTAGTGCCACCCGGCGGCTCACGCCGCTCGGCTCGCCACGTGTGGGCCACTCAATTCCGGCCTTGCCAGACCGCCGGGTCGCGCGACGTGTGAAACACGGCGATCACCACCACCCGCGACACCTGCTCGCGGTAGTACACGTTGTACGGGTAGCCGGAGACGACCGCCTTGCGGATATCGCGGCGGACCGCGGCGTGGAGTTGCGGGTTCGCGGAGATGCGACTGAACACCGCTTGCACTGCCGCCACGAACTGCGCCACCAGGCCGGGCTGACGAGCCTCGTACCAGTCGGCCGCCTCGTCGAACTCCTCGCGGGCGTCACGCCGCAACACGACGGGCTTGCTCATCGGGCGAACCGGGCCAGCGCTTCGGCCTTCACCTGCTCCCACGGCACCACGTCATCGGGGTTGGCGTCGTCGGCCGCCGCCCGGCGGTCCAGTTCATCCGCCTGTGCCGCCGTCGGCAACTCCGCACCCACGTTCGCCACGCTGTCCCAGATCTGTCCGACCAGTGTGAGCCGCTCGGCGACGGTCAATCGGTCGATCCCGAGTTCGGCCAGTGTGACGGGCATGTACGCGCCTCCGAAGTGTGCCAGGATGGTATCACCCGCGCCCCACAGGTCACAAGTCCCGCCGGCATTGTACCCCGAACGCGAACGAGCCGCCGGGTGGCCAGTAGTGCCACCCGGCGGCTCACGCCGCACGGCTCGCCACGTGTGGGCCACTACACCAACTCTTTCATCGCCGAGCCGTCGGCCGGGTACTGCGGGCGGCCGGTCGGGTCGATCACGCTCGTCGTTTCGGGGTTCATGCCCACCGCGTGATACAGGGTGGCGAACACCTCGCCGAACTGCACCGGGCGGTCTTTCGCGTTGCCCCCGATCCGGTCGGTGCTGCCGATCGCCTGCCCCGTCTTCAGCCCGCCGCCGGCCAGGATCGCACAGCTCACCTGCGGCCAGTGGTCGCGGCCGGCGTCCTTGTTGATCTGGGGGGTGCGGCCGAACTCGCCCCACGCGATCACCG
>JANNVG010001140.1:0-1788 GCA_031414395.1 Fimbriiglobus sp. | reverse complement strand
CGAACAGGTGGTGACCGACCAGGGCGACGAGCAGAGCCGCATGTTCGGCGAGAGTTTGCCGATTGGGCTGCGGTCGCGGCTCGCCAGCGGCAACCCCCGACCGGGGGTCAGTGTTTACACGTCGCTCAGTTGCTCGGCTTCATGCCGCTGAAGTCCACCGGCGGCAGGCCCGAACTCGACTTCGGCTGCCCGCCGCCGACCGTCGCCATGCCCGGCGAGCGGTCGTACCCGCTCGTGCGGTACCCGGCCTGGGCGAAGCCGTCGTCCTTCGGCGCCAGGGGCAGCCCGCCGGCGGTGCCCATCGCCTTCTTCCGATACTTGATCTGCAACTTGTCCTCGTCGTTGCCGGCGAAGAGGGAGCCGAACCCGCTGCTGGCGGTGGCGGTCATCCGGTCGGACTGCTGCACCGGCGCCTTGGGGTCGAACGCCCCGCCGGGCTTGCCCTTCGGCACCACGGTCTCGATCTCGATGTCCCCTTCCTGCTGCTGCAGCTTGGCCAGCGCCGCCTCGCGGTCGCTCGCCTTCAGTTCGATCACCCCGCCGGTCGCGTCCTTCTGCACGTGGCTGAAGGTCTGACAGCCGATGCCGCCGAGTACGGCCAGGCCGCACCCCAGCAGCGCGATTGCTCGTCGCATCGCAGTCCCCCCCGAAACATGAAATGGGCCGATCGGATTCCCCAATCCGAGTGCGAGGGGGATAGCGAGGGGTGGAGCGGAGTGCAAGGGGAAGTGCGAAACGGCGACGAGCCGCGACCGCGAGGGCGCGGGGGTTGAATCACCCGCTCCCTCGCGGTCGCGGCTCGTCACATCACTTCATCTCGGCAATCTGAATGCTGCGGAACAGCAAATCCGTCGTCTTGTCGTGCCCTTGCAGCGACAGGTGGCCGGCTTCCAAGCGAAGGCCCTTGCGGGGGTTCTCGTCCTTCGCCCGGTCGTCCGCCCAAACCACCACCGGCTCGCCGTTCACCCACGTCGCAAACGTCGCCCCCTTCGCCACCAGCGTGAGCGTCATCCACTCCTTGTCTTTGGCCACGATCTTGCGGGCGGCGATGCGGCGGTAGATGGCCCCGGTGCCGGCGTCTTTCGGCTTGGTCGGGTCGTTGTCCGTCATGGCGTTGTTGATCTGCATCTCGTACCCGTTCTGGTACTGCCCCTCGATGCAGCGGAAGAACAGCCCGCCGTTCAGCCCGTCGCCGTTGGTTTTGCACTCCATCTGCAACACGAAGTCGGCGTACTTGCCGGCCGACTGCAAGTCGCCGGGGCCGTTCGTCAGCCGCAGCTCGCCGTCCTTCGTCACCTCGGCCACACTCAGCATCCGCTTCTCGTCCTTCAGGATGCTCCAGCCGGTCAGGTCTTTGCCGTTGAAGAGGGGCTTCAGGTCGGCGGGGGTGAAGGTGATGGCTTTGTAAGCGGCCGGCGACTCGCCCTTCGGCGGGAGGGTGAACGGCTGGCCCGGCTTGGTATCGAACTGGTTCGATGCCCCATCGGCGTTCGTGGCCACCACGTTCCCGCTCGGCAGCGGGCACTTGGTGCTGACGCTCGCCCCTTTGGGAATGACCAGTTTGCCGTCCTTCACCGTCACGTCGCCTTTGGCGTCCCAGCCGAAGGTGGATTCGCCGTCGAACAGCTTCACCGCCTTCGGCGGCGGGGCGGCCGGGTCTTTGGGTTGGTCGGCGGCCAGGGCGAGCGAGGTGGCGAACAGCAGCGCGAGCATGGGATGACTCCGGGATTGTTGAAAGACCTCACCCCCCCGGCCCCCTCTCCCAGGGGAGAGGGGGTGTTCAAGGGG
>JANNVG010001139.1:0-1556 GCA_031414395.1 Fimbriiglobus sp. | reverse complement strand
CCCGCCCCCCCCGCCCCCCCCCGGCCGCGGGGGGCCCACCAACCCCCCCCCCCCCCCGCCCCCCCCCGGGGCCGGGGTTCGCCAAGATGCCTTACGTGTGCCTCAGCGCCTCAATCGGGTCCAGCTTCGCCGCCCGCCACGCCGGGTACAGGCCGAACACCACCCCCACCCCGATGCTCACCACCACCGACAGCACGATCGGCTCCCACGTCAGCGCCGCCGGCTGGCGGATGTCCGCCCACCCGATGCTCACCAGCCAGCCCGTCAGCGGCGGCACCGTCAGCACCATCAGCAGCCCGACGATCATGCCGGCCATCCCGCCCACCAGCGTCTGCACCACCGCTTCCACCAGGAACTGCGTGATGATGTCCAGCCGCTTCGCCCCGAGCGCCCGGCGGATGCCGATCTCGCGGGTCCGTTCGGTCACGGTCGCCAGCATGATGTTCATGATGCCGATGCCGCCCACCAGCAGCGAGATGGCCGCCGTGAACGCCAACTGGCTGTTCGAGCGGTCCTGGCTCCGCTCGGCCTCTTCCAGGCGGTCGAGCGGCACCGTCACCGCGTAGTCTTCCTTCAGGTGCTCCTGCTTGAGGATCTCTTTGATCGAGTTGCCCACCGCCTTCACCTTCTGCCGCCCGGCCCGCGTCTCGAAGTCGGCGTCCACCGTCAGCGTCACCTGCGAGAACTGCACCTCCTCCCCGCTCCGCGACCCGGCCTGACGGATGATGACCGACTTGCCGATCCGCACCACCGCCGTCTCGATGGGGATGTACACGTCGTTGTTGTAATCCTCCGCCGACTGGCTGCCCCCGCTCCCGCCGGTCGGCATGCGGTCGGCGATCACCCCCACCACCCGGTACTCCTGCCCGCGGATGACGATCGACTTGTCCAGCGGGTCGTCGAACGGGAACAGGCGGTCGGCCGCCCCCGCCCCGAGCACGCACCGGTTCAGCCGCTCGAACCCCTCGTCGTTGGTCAGGAACCGCCCGCGGGCGACGCTCAGCTTGTTCACCTCCGGGTACTCTTCGGTGGTGGCCACCAGCCGCCCGTTGCACGCGCGGTCGTTGTACCGGAACTCGGACGGGAACACCCGCATGGGCACCATCCGCGAGATGCTGTCGCCGAGCGTGCGGAACCGCTCCAGGTCTTTCATCGTCAGCCCGTACTTCAGCACGAACGACCGCGAGGCGGTGGCCCCTTCGTCCGGCGGCTTGACGCTCCGCACGACGATGTTCGTGGCCCCTTGCCGCTTGATGTCTTCGAGGGCGTCGCGCTTGGTGCCCTCGCCGAACGCCATCAGGCTGATGACGGCCGCCGTGCCGATGATGATGCCGAGGACGGACAGGAACGCCCGCAGCTTGTGCAGCCACAGGCTGCGGACGGCCAGGCGGATGCTGCGGACCACCTTGGCCAGCGGCGAGCCGACGTCTTGCGGGACGGGCGGGAGGGCGAAGAAGTTCATGCGACCGGCGGCACGGGTGGGAATGCCGACATTGTAGCCGACGGGCGGAAGAAACGACCGGAGGTCTTCACGACGAGCCGGGAGCGTGAGCGAC
>JANNVG010001138.1:0-1601 GCA_031414395.1 Fimbriiglobus sp. | reverse complement strand
CATGGAGAGGGGGCCGGGGGGTGAGGTCTTCGATACGCTCCTCGCCCTCCACGCGGTCAAGTCGGCCGCCGTCGTCGCCGACTTCAAGCGCCGCTTCCCCGACCGCCCCGCTTGTGTCGCACTCACCGGCACCGACGTCTTCCAAGACGGCTCCACCGCCGACGTGTTGAACGACACGCTCCGCGTGTCGGATCGCGTCATCGCCCTGCAATACCAGATGGCCGCCGCCGTGCCCGAGGAGTTCCGCCACAAGCTGCGGGTGATCGTCCAGAGCTTCACCCCGCCGCACCCGTTACCGACGCCCCGCACGGATCGTTTCGACGTGTGCGTACTCGGCCACCTGCGGGCGGTGAAAGACCCACTGCTGACGGCCGAAGCGGTACGGGGCGTGCCCGCCGAATCGCGGCTGCACGTGGTGCAGGTGGGCGGGGTGTTGGAAGCCGAGTACGCGGAGCGGGCGAAACGCGAGCAGGCGACGAACCCGCGGTACGAGTGGCGGGGCGAACTGCCGCGGGCGGCGGCGGTGCGGGCGTTGGCAAGCTGTCGGCTGCTGGTGATGAGTTCGCACTCGGAGGGCGGGCCGAGTGCGGTGTCGGAGGCGGTGGCGTGCGGGGTGCCGGTGGTCAGCACGCCCACAAGCGGGGTGGTGGGTTTGTTGGGCGAAGACCACCCCGGCTACTTCCCGTTCGGCGACGTGACGGCGTTGCGCGAACTGCTGTTGCGGTGTGAACGCGACGCGGCATTCTTGAACGACCTGCGTGCCGCCGGCGACCGCCTCCGCCCGCTCCTCCTGCCGTCCGCCGAGCGGGCCGCGTGGGCGGCGTTGCTGGCCGAACTCGGAATGTGATGCGGCGCAGTAAGATGTCCCGCGGTTCGCCCACGTCCCAACACCCGCGGAGGTCGTCATGCGCAAGTTCCTGGTCGCGTCTGCCATTCTCGGCGTCAGCGTGCTCGGCCTGTCCGGTGCCGACGACAAGAAGGCCGACGACAAGAAGGTGGAGAACCTGCTGGTGAACGGCAGCTTCGAGGACGGGCCGGACGCGGGGGCGTTCGTGTCGCTGGACGAGAAGGACACGCAGATCAAAGGGTGGACGGTGGTCAAGGGGCAGGTCGATTACATCGGCACCTACTGGCAGTCGGCCGAGGGCAAGCGGAGCCTGGATTTGCACGGCTCGCCGGGGCTGGGCGGGGTGAAGCAGGAGTTCGAGACGAAGAAGGGCACGAAGTACAAGGTGACGCTGATGGTGGCCATCAACCCGGACGGCGAGGGGAAGACGAAGAAGGTGACGGTGGCCGCGGCCGGCAAATCCGAGACGTTCACTGCCGAGCCGAAGGACGCCACCAAGGAGGACATGAAGTGGGAGAAGAAGACGTGGGAGTTCACCGCCGCCGACGCGAAGACGACGCTGGAGATCTCCACCGGCGAAACCACCGACGAGTCGTGCGGCCCGGCCCTCGATGACGTGATCGTGACCGAAGTGAAGTGACTCACGGGTGGCCGACTCTCGCCGAGAGTCGGACGGGGGCTGTTGCCGGGATGACAACCGTGAAGGGGGTGACATCTTCACTCGCTCCACGGGTGTTTGACTCGCCTGAGCCCA
>JANNVG010001137.1:0-3687 GCA_031414395.1 Fimbriiglobus sp. | reverse complement strand
GTGAGTCCGCCGGTGCTTTGACCCCACCGGCGGACTCACGTCGCGCCGTTCGCCGACACACGAACAGCGGCCGGGCCGATCCGCCCCCCATACACTGCCCCCACCCATGAAGATCACCCGCGTCGAGACTGACCTGCTCCGCGTGCCGCTGCCGCGGCCGGTGCCCCTGCCCGGTTCGCAAGACGTGCGCACGGCCACGCACGTCGATGTCGTCGTCGTGCGGCTGCTCACCGACACCCCGCACGTGGGCCTCGGCTTCGCCGACAGCTTCGGCGGCGGGGCGGCGGTGCGGGCCGTCATCGACACGCAACTGTCGGCCGTCGTGGTCGGCGAAAGCCCGCTGCGGAGTGAATGGCTGTGGGCGCGGATGCGGGCGGAGTTGGAGGGCGTGGGGTTCGGCGGGCCGGCGGCGCGGGCGTGTGCGGCCATCGACATCGCCGCGTGGGACGCGAAGGGCAAAGCCGCGGGCGTGCCGGTGTACCAACTGCTCGGCGGGTATCGCACGCAGATGAAGGCGATCACCGTCGGCGTGGCGACCCCGGCCGTCGGACTGAAGCAGGCGGTGAAGGAGGCGAAGGCGGCGCTCGACAAGGGGTCGGCGGGCATTCAGGTCGACGTGGGCACGCAAGACCCCGACCTGGACTACGACCGCCTGCGGCAGCTCCGCGACGAGATCCCCGACGGCGCGTGGTTCGAGGTGAACGCCGGCGGGCGGTACGACTTCGCCACGGCCGTGTGGCTCGGCACCGTGGGGGCGGACGAGTTGGGTGTGGACGGCTTCGGCGATCCGCTGCGGGCCGACGACGTGAACCTGCGGCGGCTGACGGATCGGCTGAACGTGGGCGTGTCGGTCGGCGGCATGTTCGACCGCGTGGAAGACTTCACCCGCGTGATCGACGCCGGCGGCATCGAGAGCGTGCGCATCGACCCGATGCGGCTGGGCGGCCTCACCCCCGCCCGCAAGGTGGCACTCGCGGCGGAACTGAAACAGGTGGCAATCTACCCGGTGCGAGTGGCCGAGATCGGCACGCACCTGAGCGCCGGCTGCGTGTACGGCCGCATGTGCGAGCACGTCGACTGGTTCGCCGGGCTGTTCGGCGGCGGCCCGCGGTTCAGCAACGGCCAACTGTACGTGAGCGACGCGCCGGGGCTGGGCATCAGCGTGAAGGATGAAGCAGGGCAGTGGCGACTGTGATCTTGTAGGGCGGGCCGCAGTCGAACGAAGTGAGACAAGCCCCGCCGCCAAGCCACCTGTCGGACGGTTGAATCGACGGCGGGGCTCGCGGTCCTTCGGACCTGCTCGGCCCGCCCTACACAAGGAACTCTACCATGGCCGACTTCGACAAGCGCCTCCAGGAACTGCACCTCACGCTCCCGCCGGCCCCGAAGCCGGTGGCCGTGTACAAGCCGGCCGTGAAGGTCGGCAACCTGCTGTTCGTGTCCGGGCACGGCCCGCTGAAGGAGGACAAGACGCTCATCCTCGGCGTGGTCGGCAAAGACCTGACCACCGACGAGGGCAAGGCCGCCGCCCGGCAGACCGGCCTGGCCATCCTGGCCACGCTCAAGGACCACCTCGGCTCGCTGAACAAGGTGAAGCGGCTGATCAAGAGCTTCGGCATGGTGAACTGCACGGCCGACTACACCGACAGCCGAAGGTCATCAACGGCTTCTCGGAGCTGATGAAGGACGTGTTCGGCGAGGACGCCGGCGTGGGCGCCCGCAGTGCGGTCGGGCACAACGCCCTGCCCGGCGGCATCGCCGTCGAGATCGAGGCCATTTTTGAAGTGGAGTGATCGCCGCGGGGGTGGGGGCGACGGCCGCCGGTGTTCCAGAGCTACGACCAGTTCAGCTTTCACACCCCGGCGGCGTTCGCCCTCCTCAACACGGTGTTGCCCTCGGCTCGTCTCGAAGTGTTTCCGCTGTAGGAGGCTGACCGTGGGGAAATTGCCCGAACTCCCCCGCGAGGCGGTGATCGAATACTGGCAACTCGTCCGGGCCGCTCTGGTCGCGGGGGGCCTGTCGAAGCGGGCGGCGGCGACGGCGGTGCGGGTGTACCGCGAGTGGATGAGGCCGGCCGGGTGGGCGCTCGACAACACCGACCCGGAAGAGTCGGCGAAGTACGCGATGAAGTACGCGGCGTGGATACGGAAGGAGCAGGAACAATCGACGACAAAACAGAAGGCAGCGCGGACGAACCGGGCAAGTGACCCGCCCGGCTTCGCCCGCACACGGCGGGGTCACGTCAGGAACAGCATCTCGCGGGGGGTCGGAGGCGAGCGCAGACAGTCAACCCGTCACCTTGGCCGAGTGGAGTTGCCACCTGCCTTGAACCCCCTGCCAGTGGACATCGAACCCGTGGGCGGTGAGTTGGCTGATCACCTGCTGCCGCTGGGCGTCGCTCTTCCCGTCGTTCGGGTCGTGTGACACGACCAGTTGGGGCGGTTTGGCCTTCTTGTCACGCGCCAAGGGGCTGATCCCGGCCAGGGCGTTGTGGATGAATGCCTTCTGAACCGCGTCACGGTTCGGGTGAACGCGCGAGCTCAACGTCATGATCACCAACTGCCGGCTCGGCGCGATCACCCCCTTCAACAGTTCGACCAGTTCCGCCCGCGTGAACAGCACCTCCCCGGTGTCGCTGGCCACGGCGATGGGGGTGAGGAACGAGTCGCGCAGCTTGTCAGTGACCCGGTGGAACAGTTGGGCCAGGTGCGCCCGGGCCTCGTCGTCGTCCATCCGCGGCAGCCACCCGCCGCACATCTCGTCGTGCATGTTCCCGCACACGGTGTACACGCTCACCCCGCTGACCCGCTGGAGGAGGACGAGCGGCACCACCACACTGTTCGTGTAGAACAGCGACCCCGGGCGGATGGTCCGCTCGGCGATCTCCCGCGCCAGGTGGATGGCGGTGGCGCTCGCCTGGATGAAGGCGTAGATCTTCTCGTCCGGGAAGAACGTCTGGGCGACGTACTTGGTCAACGCCTTCTTCTCCTCCGGGTGGTCGGTCAGGTACCGGACGCTGACCGACGCCCGCGGGTCGTGGAACGTGTCCAGGTCGTCGGCGGTGGCCCGGTCGTGCAGCAGGTTGACCTTCGCCGCCACATCGCTCACCGCCTTCTTCACCACCTCCAGGTCGGCGTGCGACTTGGCCGCCGACGGCGCGAGAATGGCACCCGCGAGTTCGAACAGCGCTTCCCGCGCCCGTAGCCCGCACTCGGGGCTGTCCACTTTGCACTCGTTGATCGCGTGCTCGAACTTGGGCGTGTTGTAAATCGGCTGGAGGAACAGCAGCAGATCGAGAACGTCGAACTGGGGGTTGGACCGCGTGCCGTTCTGGATGACGGTCGGCGTTGCCGCGGTCGCCGCGGGTTTGGGGGTGGTGGCGGACGCACCCGCTGTCGTCGATGAGTTCATGGGGTGAGTCACCGGCGGCGGCTTCTTCGTGTCCGGCGTCTTGTGATTGTCCGGCATGACGTGATCCTCCGTGCCGAGGTGGGAACAGTTAGCATGACGGAGCAGAAATGAGCGTGCAATGAAAAACTCCCCGGCCTGTCAGGCCCCATTAGAAATGTCCGCTGTTTGTCCCCATTAGAAATGTCCGCTTTTGGGGTGGCCCGACTTCACCCAATCGCTTTCTTCCGCCACGGGTGATCCGCCGCCGGCTTCCGTTGACCTGACCCCGCCTTCGAC
>JANNVG010001136.1:0-4463 GCA_031414395.1 Fimbriiglobus sp. | reverse complement strand
GCGGGTCGTGCCCGGGTGTGGTACCCGGGGCCCCCGCCCGTTGGTATTTGAACACTGGCCGGAGCCCCGTGCCACCACACGGGGGCACCACCTAATAAACTCACCCAGCCGTCCGCGGCCGGCGGATCGCCGCCCAACAGTTGTATGCTCCCGTCCCAGTCTGGGGAATCACAAACCGTGGCCGACAACCCGTTCGTCCCCCGCCCGCCGGCCGACGCCGCCACCTTCCGCCCCCGCATCTGGCCGGGCGCGGTGGTGCTGGCGGTCGCGCTGGCCATGCTCCTCGTCCCGCCGTTCGTCCCCGGCCTCGAACGCACCTCCGCCCTGTTCACGCTCATGACCTACGCCCCGGTGGTCGCGCTCGGCGGCGCGCTGGTGTGGTGGCTGGCCGTGTCGCGGGTGAAGCTGATCGACCGCGTGGCGGTGCCCGTCCTGTTCCTCGTGCCGTTCGTCCTGTTCGTCGGCGAGCAGTTGGCCGCCGGGCGGGTGCCGTTCGCCCCGCTGCTGTACGGCGTGCCGTTCGTGTTCCTCCTGTGGGTGGGCTGGCTGGTGCTCAGCCTGCCGCTGTCGGGTGGGGTGCGGCGGGTCGGTGTGTATGTCGCCGTGCTGCTCGGCTGGGGCTTGTTCGGCATCGTGCGGGCCGACCAGGCCGACGCCGACCTGGTGCCGCTGCTGGTGTGGCGGTGGACGCCGCGGGCCGAAGACGCCTTCGCCGCCCGCGGTGAACGGGAACGAGTGGCCGCCGTCGGCGCGGTGGAGGTGAAAGAGGGCGACTGGGCCGAGTTCCGCGGGCCGAAGCGGGATGGCGTCGTTCGCGGCGCGACCCTCGACGCGGACGCCTTTGCCAACTCGAAGCCGATGTGGAACGCCCCCGTCGGCCCCGGCTGGGGGTCGTTCGCGGTGGCCGGTGATCGCCTTTACACCATCGAGCAAGTGGGCGACCGGGAAGCCGTGGTGTGCCTGGACGCCGCCACCGGCAAGCAGGTCGGCGAGCGGTACACGTACCCGGCCAAGTTCGACGACGCCCAGGCCGGGGTCGGCCCGCGGTCCACGCCCACCGTGAGCGGCGGCAAGGTGTACGCGATGGGGGCGACCGGCCACCTGTGCTGCCTGACCGCCGCCGACCTGACGCCCGTGTGGACGGCCGACCTGGTGGCGGACGCCGGCGGGGTGCGGCCCATGTGGGGGTTCGCGTCGTCCCCGCTGGTGGTTCACGGGCTGGTGATCGTGTACACCGGCGGGCTGAACGACAAAGGGGTGACGGCGTTCGACGCGGCCGACGGCAAGGTGAAGTGGCAGGCCGGCGAGGGCACACACGGGTACAGCTCGGCGCAGCTCGTCACGTTCGCCGGTATCGAGCAGGTGCTGATGGCGAGCAACTACGGCGTCGAGTCGTTCGACCCGAAATCCGGAACCGTGCTGTGGAAACACGAGTGGCCGATGAGCATGGGCAACCGCACCTGTCAGGTGCCGATCCTGGGCGACGGCGAACTGCTGTTGTGCAGCGGGGTCGGCATCCTCGGCAGCAAGCGGCTGAAGGTGACGAAGACGGCCTACGCCTGGGACGTGAAAGTGGTGTGGGAGTCGAAGAAGCTCTCCCCGTACTTCAACGACGGGGTGGTGTACCAGACCCACTACTACGGGTTCAGCGGGAAGGTGTTCCACTGCCTCGATCTGGCCACCGGCAAGGAGAAGTGGTCGGCCACCCCCGCCGCCAAGTACGGGAACGGGCAGGTGCTGCTGTTCGCCGACCAGGGGCTGCTGCTGGTGACGGAGGCGAAGAACTCGCTCACCGACACCGGCCGAGTGTTCCTGTTGAAAGCCACCCCGGACGACCACGAGGAACTGGCCAGCTTTCCGGGCATTCAGGGGAAGACGTGGAACCACGCCGCGTTCGCCCACGGCCGCCTGTACCTGCGGAACGGCCAAGAGGCGGCGTGCTACGAGCTGCCGGCGAAGAAGTGACCCGCGGCGTGTGGACCGCGTCCGACGGGCGGCGGGAGTCGGCCACCCGCTCGGAAAGGCGCCCGCGGCCGACTTCCGACTCCCCACCGCCCGCGCGGTTTGTTAGAGTGAACAGTCGGGGACCGTGGAACCGGACGAGGGCGTCATGCGGATCGGCATCGTCAGCGACACGCACGACCGCACCGAGGCGGTGTCAGAAGCCGTCCGCCTGCTCGCCGAGCAGGGGGTGGAGCTGATCCTGCATTGCGGGGACATCGAGTCGCCGGACACGGTGCTCCTGTTCAAGCCGGTGCCCACCCACTTCGTGTTCGGCAACTGGGACAAGGACAAGGTGAAGCTGGCGGCGGCCATCAAGTCCATCGGCGGGCAGTACAACGAGTCGTTCGGGGCGATCGAGCTGGGCGGCAAGCGGATCGCCTGGACGCACAGCCACGAGCGGCACCAACTGTACCAGCTCGAGCGGTCCGACTACTTCGACTACGTGTTCTACGGGCACACGCACGTGCGGGAGCAGCACCGCACGGGCAAGACGGTGGTGGCCAACCCCGGCGCCCTGTTCCGCGCCAACCCGAAGACGTGCTGCATCCTGGACGTGGTGAGCGGCGAGATCAAGCCGATCCTGGTGAGCGTGGCCAAGTCGCAGGACAGCGTGTTGGGGCTGCCCGGCCTGCGGGGAACGGACCCGCACGACAGCATCAACCTGATGCCCGGCCTGCCCGACGAGCCGAAAGAGTGAGGGGGGCGGAAGGAAGACCTCACCCCCCGGCCCCCTCTCCCAGGGGAGAGGGGGTGTTCAAGGCGAAACGTCTCCGGTCGACTGGAACCCCGAACGCAGTGAGTGGGGTGCCAACCACCCACCCGGTCACTGCGTTCCCGGTTCCATCTTGAACACCCCCTCTCCGCTCGGAGAGGGCCGGGGGGTGAGGTCCCCGACCCATGCCCCCCACCGTACTCATCTGCGACGACGAAGAGGCCATCGCCTGGGCGCTCGGCAAGGCGTGCGAGAAGCAGGGCTACCGCGTGCAGGTGACGGCGAGTGCCGAGGACGCGCTCGCCAAAGCCAAGCTGTCCCCGCCCGACGCCGCCTTCATGGACGTGCGGCTGCCCGGCATGGACGGCCTGACCGCGCTGGCCGAACTGCGGAAGGTCGCCCCGCAGGTGGCCGTCATCGTCATCACCGCGCACGGGAATCTGTCCACAGCTGTGAAGGCGGTGGAGGGCGGCGCGTTCGACTACTTGGCGAAGCCGTTCGACCTGGACCAGGCGCTCGACACGCTGAAGCGGGCACTCCAACGCCCCGGCCCGGCGCCCACCCCGCCGACCGAGCGGACCATCGACGACGACCTGATCGGCCGCAGCGGGCTGATGCAGTCCGTGTTCAAGCGGATCGCGCTCGTAGCGCCGACCACCGCGTGCGTGCTCATCACCGGCGAGAGCGGCACGGGCAAGGAGTTGGTCGCCCGCGCCGTTCACGCCAACAGCCCGCGGCGGGACAAACCGTTCCTACCCATCCACGTCGCGGCATTAAATCCGAACCTGGTCGAGAGTGAACTGTTCGGCCACACCCGCGGGTCGTTCACCGGGGCCGACCGCGCCAAGAGCGGGCTGATCGCGCTGGCCGACGGCGGCACCGTGTTCCTCGACGAACTCGGCGACATCCCCCTGCCGGTTCAGGCCAAACTACTCCGCGTGCTGGAACGACAAGAGGTGCTGCCGGTGGGCGGGGCCGAACCGCAGCCGGTGAACGTGCGGATCGTGTCGGCCACGAACGCGGAGTTGTCCGACGCCGTCGCCGCCGGCCGCTTCCGCCACGACCTGTTCTTCCGGTTGAACGTGTACCCGATTCACCTGCCCGCCCTCCGCGACCGCCGCGACGACATCACCCCACTGGCCGAGCACTTCTTGCGGGCGTTCACCGGCGGCCCGCCGCGGCTCACCCCCGAGGCCGACGCCGAGTTGAAATCCCGCCTGTGGCCGGGCAACGTGCGGGAGTTGAAGAACGCGATGGAGTACGCGGCCATCGTCGCCCGCGGCGGGGACATCCGCCCCGACCACCTGCCGCCGCCGTCGGGCATCGGTGGGGCCGGGTCGATCCGCGACCGGCTGGCCGCGCTCGTGCGCGACTGGACGCGCGAGAAGGTGCGAACCGCCACCGGCGAGCCGGCCGAGTTGTACCAACTGCTGTTGAACGAGGTGGAGCCGGCCGTGCTGGGCGAGGTGCTGGAGCAACTGAACGGCAACCGGCTGGTCGCCGCCCGCTGGCTGGGGTTGGCCCGCGCCACCGTGCGGAAGTTCATCCGCAAGCACCACCTGGAACCCGACGCCACCGACGACGACTCGGAGGAGTAACGCCACCGGCTGATCTTCCCCAAGGAAAGTGGACAGTGAGTTAGCGGTTATCCGGGTTCTTCGTCCGCTCGAACTCGTCTGGGGTCCTGTACTCCAGGGTCGAGTGCCGTCGGACGCGGTTGTGAAAGACCTCGATGTATTCGAAGATC
>JANNVG010001135.1:0-1773 GCA_031414395.1 Fimbriiglobus sp. | reverse complement strand
ACGCGGCCATTCATTTGCTCGCGGGCGTGGACGCGCTGAGTGTGCGAGCGGCCACGCAGCGGTTGCAAATCCACCCCGGGGAGGCCCTCGCCCTGCTCAACAGTACCGCAGTGTGAACTCTGCAATAGCCCTGGAGGCGTGTGGGCTCACCCATGCGGGTGGCGTCGGGTCTCACGCGGCGAGTCGGCTTCGAGCCTGTACCGGGGCGTCGGGGAGCAGGTCGGACAGTTCGGCACCGGGGGGCCGGGCTGCCAGGTGGTCAACCGGGGACGCGGCTGACGGCCTGTCGCGTCCGGCGAGAAGTCTCAGTAGTTCCGACGTATTCGGCGGGTGGTCTCGCACGATTCGGTTGGGCTGCATGGTCGGACGTGGGGGTCGGGGTTCCGCCAGCCGGGAGTCGTCCCCCGCGGCGCCGCCGGCGGCAGGGCATGGCGGGGTTCCGGGTGTTCACAGCTCATCGGTGTTCCGCCGCGGCTGAGTCGGGTCAACCAGGAAGCCGTGGGTAGGTCAACTGAAGCATCGTGGGTTTTCCGTCGTTCTCCCCTGGCCTGTCACCAGGAATCCGTGGGTGGGTCCACTCGTGTTTCGTGGGTTTTCCGTCGCACTCCCCTGGCCCGTTGCCAGGAATCCGTGGGTGGGTCAACTCGTGTTTCGTGGGTTTTCCGTCCCGCTCGAATGGCCGACTGCCAGGAAGCCGTCGGTCGGTCAACTCGTGTTTCGGAGGATTTTGAGGTTGTCACGCGGCCGGGCAGTTCCTTCGCTCATGGCACGGCTGTAACGGCAGGCTGTTGGCGGTCTGCCACGGACAATTGGACCGGGTGACCAAGTCGACGCCTCGGCCATGCCCGATAGTGGAGAGGCCGGTGACACGGTGAACCTTCGACTCCACCGGCGGCGTCACGGAGTCCTTGGAACAAGGGGCGTGCTTTCGCCGCGAGCGTGCGTTGGGCCGCTCGCACGCTCGCGGCGATGACACCGGCTCAGTCGCTCAACCCGCCGAGGTAGTCCTCGTAGCTCTTACGGGCGGCGAACTCGTCGCCCATGAGCTTCTTCTGCTTGTCGGTCAGCGCGTCGAGTTCCTTCTCCTGGTCGCTCAACTTGCTCAGGTACTTGGAGTACACCTCCGCCTTCTCCGGCGTCTCCCGCAGGTTCTTGCGGATGCGGTCCTGATCGGCGTTGATGCGGACGAGGTCGGCCTGCACCTGCGCCAGTTCCCGCCGCACGGTGTCCCACACGCCCTTCTTCTTCATCGCCTCGCCCAGTATCTCCTTCAGCTTCGGGCTGGCCTCCTTCAGGCTGATGAAGAACCGCATCGTGTCGTCGTTCGTGTTCGTCAGCGAGATCTCTTCGCCGAACTCCCGCTCCTCCGTCACCTTGAACTCGGCCGACTTGCCGGCCTCGACTTTCGTCTCGAACCGCCACAGCGCCTCGGTTTCCTCGATGTGCTTGGCGGTGCGGACGACCTTGAAGCCCTGGTTCGTGCGGTTCGGGTGTTCGATCACCATCGTCCGCGCGGTGTCGCTCTTGTTGCTGATCTTGTACGTCTTCTCGTCCATCTGCTTCCGGGTGACGTGGACAATGCCTTTCTGCGCCTTCACCTTGGTGATGTTCGTCTTGCCGTCACCCACTTGCGGGATGACTTCGGTGCCAGGTCGATGGCGAACGCGATCATGCGTTCATCATTGGGGCTGATGTCCAGGAACCGTGCGTCACCGGCGTAGGTGCTGCCTTCGAACACCGTCACCGGGCCCTGCGCCAGGTTCGCCCCGGTCG
>JANNVG010001134.1:0-2355 GCA_031414395.1 Fimbriiglobus sp. | reverse complement strand
CCCCCCGCCGGTTCACCAACCGAGGACAAGATATCGCCCGCCACGTCGGCCGGCGACCGACTGGCATCGACGACCGCGTGCGCAGTCGTCGCGTACAGCGGCTCGCGCACGGCCAGCAGCGCCCTCACTTCGTCCAGTCCGCCGCCGGCGAGGTTCGGCCGACGAGCCGCTGTCGTCGGGTCGATGCTGATGCGGTCCCAGAGCAGTTCGACCGGTGCGTTTAACCAGACCACGAACCCGGTCGCCCGCAGCACCTCGCGGTTCTCGGGCCGCAGGATCACCCCGCCGCCGGTGGCGATCACCGCCGGACTCCCCCCCGCCAACTTCCGGAGCGTGGCCGTCTCACGGTCGCGGAACCCGCCTTCGCCTTCGACGGCGAAGATGTCACGGATGCTCATGCCGGCGTCGGCTTCGAGGACGGTGTCGGCGTCGAAAAACGGCCGGCCGAGGCGTGCGGCGACGACCGCCCCGACGGACGACTTGCCGGACCCGCGAGCGCCGATGAGATAAAGGTGGTGCATCCGTCTTATCGATGGCGTCGGTGAAAGCGGTGGACTGTGTCGGATTCGCAAATCGACCGCAACCGGCATACCTAGCGTCGGTTGCGCCGTTCGGACAGGTTCAATCCCGCCGCAGGTTCTTGATCCGTCACCGTTTATTCATACTGTGAAAGGAGTTAGACCAAGAGTCGTGCCCAGCCCATCGGTCCCGACGAGCCGCCCCTCACTCGCGCGCTCCACGAGGTGCAACAGCATGTCTGCGTTGAAGATGCGGCGGATCGACCTGAAGGCTTCCGACGGTAAAAAGCAACTCGCCAAACTCCGTGAACAGCTCCGCCACGACGCCGACACCGCCACCCCCGCGACCAAGAAGTTGTCGCAATCGGTCTTCGGCGCCGCCCTGTCGCCGGCCGAGGCGGTCGCCCGCATCTGCAACGACGTGAAGGCGAAGGGCCTGGAGGCGGTGCTCAAGTACACCGAGGCGTTCGACAAGGTGAAGATGAAGCCGGACCAACTGCGGGTGCCGCTCGCCGAACTCGAGGCCGCCCACAAGGCCGCCGCCCCCGAGTTCCTGGAGACCATCCGCCGTGTCCGGTACAACATCGACTCGTTCCAGAGCGGGCTGCTCCAGCGCGACGCCGAACTGAAGGTGAGCGGCAGTTACGAATTGCAAGTGCGGTATCGCCCGCTGAAGCGCGTCGGCGTGTACTGCCCCGGCGGGGCGGCGGCGTACCCGTCCACGCTGCTCATGACCGTCTGCCCGGCGCAGTCGGCGGGTGTCGAGAACATCGCGGTGGTGATGCCGCCGAAGGCGACGGGCGCGTACAACCAGGATATGCTCGCCACCTGCTTCGAACTCCAGGTGACGGAGGTGTACCGCGTCGGCGGGGCGCAGGCGGTGGCGGCGATGGCCTACGGCGTGCAGGGGCTGCCGGCGGTGGACATGATCGTCGGCCCCGGCAACCAGTACATCGCGCTGGCCAAGAAGTTCGTGTACGGGCACGTGGGCATCGACTGCCTCGCCGGGCAGAGTGAAGTGATCGTGGCGGCCGACGACTCGTCGCACCCGCACTACGTCGCCCTCGACCTGATCGCCCAGGCCGAACACTCCCCCGGCTCGTCCATCCTGGTGACGTGGTACGAGCCGCTGCTGGACGAAGTGACCGCCGCGCTGGAGAAGCGGCTGGCCAAGCTCGGCCGCGGCGACCTGGCCCGCGACTGCCTGGAGCGCCTCGGGGCGATGATCCTGTGCGCCGACAAGCACGAGGCCATCGACGTGATCAACGACCTCGCCCCGGAACACCTGCACCTGCAAATCCGCGACATCGACGCCTTCGCCGACGAGATCGAGAACGCCGGCGCCATCTTCATGGGGCCGTTCACCCCCGTGGCCATCGGCGACTACGCGGCCGGCCCCAGCCACGTGCTGCCGACCGGCGGCACGGCGCGGTTCAGCAGCGGGCTGAGCGCGAACGACTTCCGCAAGCGGACGAGTGTCATGCGGTTCACCCGCAGCGGCATGAAGGACATCGCCCCGGACGTCATCATGCTGGCGAACAAGGAAGGGCTGGTGGGGCACGCGGCGAGCATCGAGACCCGCGCGAACGACAACGGCCCGGCCGCCCGCCCGAAGCCCAAGCCCGAGCGCGCCGGCACCACGCCGGCACCGCTCAAGAAATAATGCAGACAGTTTGGTAGGGCGGGTCAAGCGGCCGGCGGACTCGACCAGTGTAACGGGTCGGCCGTGGCGTTGCCCCGACCCAGCACCCGGCCGCGACGCCCCGCCTCCCTTCCGCCCGAAACGGCGGGGCGGCGCGGTCCGTGACCGGACCTGCTCGACCCGCCCTCCCGGAGC
>JANNVG010001133.1:0-5927 GCA_031414395.1 Fimbriiglobus sp. | reverse complement strand
TCGCTCTTGTTGCTGATCTTGTACACCTTCTCTTCGCGCTGCCGGCGGGTGGTCCGCACGATGCCCTTCGTCGCCTTCACGCTCACGATGTTGCCGCTGTTGCCCGTGTTCTGCGGGATGACCTCGGTGCCCAGGTCGATGGCATACGCCAGCAGCCGTTCGTCGCCGGCCGACGTGTCCTGAATGCGGCTGTCGCCGGCGTACACGTTCGCGTCGAACACGGTGATCGGCCCTTGCGGGAGCGTCGCCTTCGTGCTGTTCTTGAAGCGGAAGCCGAGCAGCGGGTGCTTGGCCTGCACGGCCGGGTTGTAGATGCTCACGCGGCTGCCTTCGATGTCGTCGCTGATGATCGGCAGCAGCGCCGACTTCTGTCGGGCCAGGTTCACCGGGTGCTTGATGCCGTACTGGAAGCTGTCGCCCAGCTTCGCCGCGGTGGCCGACGACTGCACACCGCTCCCGTCCATCTGCAGCACCAGTTGTTGCAGTTCGGCTCGCTCCTTCGCCGGCACCGACCGTCGCATCGAGTCCGCGTCGTTCAGCAGTTCGAGGGTGACATCGTCTCCGGGGGCACGACCTCCGCCTTCTTTGCCGTTCACCGCCGCCTTCCGCTTCTCCTGCTCTTGCAGCTTCTTCATGTCGGGGGGCGACGATTTCGACGCCGGACCCGACGGATTCAGCCCCAGCGCCTGGGCGTTGCGGTTCTGGGCGAACCCGCCGTCATACGCCGGCGGCCGCAGCGAGGCGAACAGCTCCGGCTCGACCGTCGGGCGGGTGACGTACAGGGGGTTGTACAGGTCCATCTTGAAGCTGATCGGCCGACCCGAGACGAGGCCCATCTTCACGTTGGTCCAGTCCTCGTCGGTCGGGTTCTCCACAATCGCCCACCCTTGCAGGTACGGCTTCTTGTCGGCGTCCAGCACCAGGCGGTAGCTCGTCTTCCACACCGGCGCTTCGATGACGTACCCCACCTTCACCTTCCGCTTGCCCTCGCCGCTGAACTGGATGCTGACGGCTTTCTTCTGCGAGTCGTGGCTCAGCGCCAGCGTG
Source organism: Fimbriiglobus sp. (assembly GCA_031414395.1). Classification (GTDB taxonomy): domain Bacteria; phylum Planctomycetota; class Planctomycetia; order Gemmatales; family Gemmataceae; genus JALHQU01. The sequence goes on along the minus strand of JANNVG010001133.1, from coordinate 4,880 downwards.
TCCAGCGCCCGCTTCAGTTCCGTCTCCAAGACCGGGTTGAGGAACCGCACCCGCTGCACGTCCATCATCTTGACGGCGCGGAAGCCCTCGGTGGTGCTCACGTTCAGGACGGTGCAGTCGAGTTGGGCCGTGCCCACCGGCACCTTCTGGATCTCGGTGCCGAGGATGGTCCCCTTGATGGTGCCCGGTTGCGTGGTGACGGTGGTGTTCATCACCACTTCGACTTGCTCGCCCCGCGCCTGGCCGAGGATGTTCGCCAGCGTCGGTGCGCCGTTCAGGTCGATGGCGAAGCTGGCGAGCGTGCGGTCCACCGGCTCGTGACTGTCGTAGCTGACCGCCGAGATGTGCCCGTTGTTGAAGTCTTGCAGCGTCATCGACTTCAGCAGGTCGTTGATGTCCGACTCGGGGAAGGTGAGGTCCACGCGGGCCTCGCCGTCCACTTCCCCCGTGCGGCCGAAGTAGCCCACCCCGCTGTTGAACAGCACCACCTGCTTGATGGGCAGGGACACTGCCTGCTTCGGATCCCCGTCGGCTTTGCCGGCGGCGTCGGCCGTCGGCACGAGCACGTTGGCGACCAGCCCGACACCGACCGCCCCGACCACCGGAGCCGCCCACCGCCACAGTCGCTGAGTCATGACCGAGCGATCGGAGGGAGTGCGAACGGCTTCCCGTATCGGCCGGTGCCTCTTCATGGGTGCCGTCTTCGCTTCCGGCGACTTGGGTGGAGTTCGTAGTACTCCTTCACCGCGGCGGGTGTGTCGGTGGCGGTGGGCATTTGGGCGAACCTGATGAGCGCTTCGGGGGGGCGGTTGGCCGCCGTCATCGGAACATCCGTCCCGCACGTGTCTTACACCCGTCGTCTCCTCCACCACCAGCGGATCGGCGGTGGGCTGCCACTTCCGCCAGCTACCGCTTCGGCTGCAGCCCCTTCTTCGACTCGTCCCGCACCTTCTTAGCGTCGGTCGCCCGTCTCGCCTTGTCGAACGCCGCCGCCAGTTTGCCCCCCAGTTCGTGCCGCAGGTCGGCGTACAGCGTCACGTCCGGATACCGCGTGTGCAACTGCGCCGGACGCCCGTAGGCCGAGCAAGCGGACGTCTGAGATGCTGTGCCACTCCTTCAGCGGCTGGGCCACCGCCGAGGAAGTCGAACACCACCTCAACGACTCGAAGGCGAAAAGGGCCCCGCCGAGCAAACGGTGAGCCGAACAGTATTGGGCCCGCTGCCAGGAATCCGTGGGTGGGTCAACTCGGGTTTCGGAGGATTTGTTCCGTTCTTACCTCGCCGGCTGCCACGAAGCCTTCGGAGGGTCAACTCGTGTTTCGTGGGTTTTCCGTCCCGCTCGAATGGCCGGCTGCCATGAAGCCTTCGGTGGGTCAACTCGTGTTTCGTGTGTTTTCCTTCCCGCTCGAATGGCCGACTGCCGTGAAGTCGTCGGTCGGTCAACTCATGTTTCGGTGGATTTTGAGGTTGTCACGCGGCCGGGCAGTTCCTTCCGCTCACGTTACGGCTGGAACCACGGGTCGTCGCGGATCGACTCCAGGCACTCGTCGAGCGTCTGCCCGGTGAACGGTTTCGCGCCACCTCCCGGTGTGCCGTACGGAGGCCCGGTTGAACCGGCCGAGCCGCACGAAACGGGCCACGCCCGGCTCCCGGGTGACGAGCCTGGGTTCTTCCAGCTTCAAGACCATCGCGTGAACCGACGGCGGCATGACCCGAAAGAACGCCCGCAGGTCCGTCTCGGCCAGTCCCCGTCGGTACTGCTTGTGGGACAGGCGGATGAACGACGCCGCTGTTGAACAACACTACCTGCTGGATTGGCAGGGCGACCGCCTGCTTCGGGCACCGTCGACGCTGTTGCCGACACCGGCGCATTCGCCAGGTATCTTATGCCCATTGCCCTGGCGACCGGGACAGCTCGCACGCGTCACCTCTTCCTGGCACAACCCCAAAAAACCAAAATCCGGAGTTGCAAAAATCCTCAAACACACCGCCGACATGTGCCCGGTGTCGAAATCCTGAAGCGTCATCGACATCAACAAGTCGTTGATGTCGGATTCCCACTCACCAGTGGCGACGGGCGCTTGCGGGCCAGATTCTCGGCCAGCTTCCGACACAGCCCCGCGTACTCCTCGTTCAGATGCTCCCGGCAGAACTGGTCGATCAGCCCGACGATCACCGCCAGCGACTCGTCCTTTTCCTCCCTCGCCGGCGGCTTCAGGGCGGGCTTGGCTTTCGGCGCTTTCACAGGAGTCGGCGTGGCCGACACCGGCAGGGACGTGACGATCCCCTGCCGATCTTTGGCGGTCTTGAAGTCCTCGTTCAGATGGCGCCGGATGCCGGGGCCGAACGACACGTTGTAGCTGGTCATCAGGCCGTCGTAGACGATCCTGCCCTTGAAGGGCAACAGGACCGTCTGCGTCAGGACGGGCAGGTGGGGGCCGATCAAGTCCTCGAACGGCTGCGACAGGGCCAGGACGCCGTAGGCGACGGGTTGCTTGTCGGTCGAGAGGAACACGGTGTACTTCTTCAGTTCCCGGAAGACGTAGAACCGGCCCGCCGCCAGATGCCGCCACGAGCGCACGATGTCGAGTTCGTCGTCCGGCAGGCGGGGCGGGTTTTCAGCGACGAACGACCCGATCAGGTCGAGGTTGTCGCTCAGGGCGTCCCGCACTTTGAGCCGCACACCCGGCGAGAGGGCGGCGAACTCTTCGGGCGAGGCGAGCGTGTCGGGAATCACCGAGAGCCGCTGGTTCACGAAGAACATCAGCGCCCGGTGCAGCCGGAAGAAGAGTTCGAGTTCGTGTGGGGGCAGCAGCATACGAAATCAGCCACGTTGGGATTCAACTGAGTCGGGTCATCTCCGCTCGTTGCGGGACACGCCGTCCGCTACGTCACCTTGCGCATCGCCTTCGTTGCCTTCTTCGCATCGAACGCTTCGGGATCGAACGGCCCCCGCCACCCCCGCATTTCTTCGTGTCGCTCGTGATCGGGGTCGGCGATGGCGTCGAGGTAATCGGCATAGCCCGGAGGTCCGCCGCAATCTTCCGGCGGGCAGGCTCGCTCCCCTTCGAGGCACAGCGGGGCTTTCGCCTTCGGGACGGCGGGCGGGAACCTTTCGAACAGAACCTCGTGCCGCCAGCCGTCCCCGAAGTCGTACTCGTACTCCCACCGGGCCGTCCGGCTCGACTTCGGGAGTAGGGTGCTGAGGAGAACGTCCGTCTCGTCCTCGGAGTCGGTATCGAAATCGTCGCCGTCCGGGGCCGGTTCGGTGTACCGCACGCCGCCGATCTCGAACTGGTGCAGGTGGTAGTTCTCCCACCCGAACGCCGCCTGGACGAACTCGTGGAACTCGACCAGCGTGCAGTCGGGAACCTGGACCCGCCGCCAGATGGCCGGTGCGATGTCCAGCAGGGTGATTTTGAACTGGAACAGCCGGTCGGTCTTGGCCGGGGCCGGGAGCAAGAAGTCGAACCCGCCGATGTCTTCTTCCTCGAAGAACTTGGTGAGCCTGACGATTACCGCCATCAGTCGCTTCTTGTCGCCGCTCGGAGCGGACACGGCGGCTTGGCCGGTTTCGTCGTTGAGCGTGTGCAGTTCGTTCCAGGTGACGGGGACGACCTGCGTGCCGTCCCCGGCCTGCGCCATCTTCTTCTTCAGGGTGCGGCCCAGGTGCGTGCAACGGAGCAGCGTCTCCCGCTGTTGCTGGGTCAGCTTGAGCGGGTCGGTGTGGCTGGCCTTCTTGGTCCGCTTGAGGCGGAACACAATCGCCTCCGACCCCCGGCCCGCCAAGTAGTCGGCCAGACCCGCCTGGAGTTTCTGCCGGGCCTGGGCCGGGGTCAGGGGCTTGTCGTCATCGGAGGGTGTCATGGTCGATCCGCCGTACCGGAACGTGGTGTCGAGAAACTGTCTTCGTTTTCCAGCGATCCGCCTTCACGCATGGGGCAACGTCGCCTTCAGGTCCGGGATTCCGGCGAGGAAGATCGCATCGTTCCGGTGGTGATGATACGCCTGGAAGACGAACTCGTTCCAGTAGTTCGGGTCGGGGCCGTGCTTGAAGAATCGGTGCAGCCCCGTCGCATCTTTGACGGAGCTGACCAGCGCCCTGCGGAGGAACTGCGACCACTCGTTCTGACCCGCCATCAGGATGTACGGGGTCGTGAAGGCGACGTGGTACTGCGCCAGATCGGGCAGCAGAGGCGGGAGGAGCCGGACGTACCAGAGTTCGCCGGTTGTCCCCCGGTCGCCGGAAGTCGAGTGACAGACGAATTCGGCCTCCGTGACGAGTTCCCGCAGCCGGACGTGCGGGCCGTCCGTGCCGACGTGCTGGTAGACGCCCATGCGGGAAGCGGCCATCTTCTTCAGGGCGTCGAATTGGTCGGGGTTCATGCCCACCACGTCGTTCGACTCGATCAGGCACGAGGCCAGCGTGTCGCCGTCGTCGAACGGGAGGTCGTAGAACGCCCAGGACGTGAAGAAGCTGCCCGTCAGCGGACTCATCGGCGGTCCCGACGGCAGGTACTCGTCCTCGGCCTGGGCGACGATCCGGGCGTACGTCTTCATCTCCGGCAGTCGGGACGTTCCCTCGGCGAAGACCGACGTGACGTGCTGGACGAAGGCGTAGGCGGCGTGAACGGGGTCCATGCCCTGCCTGATCCACGCCTCGATGTCGGGCGTGTCCGGGTGGCGGGGCGTCTTCCCGGTCGGCAGGTCCGAGAGTCCACCCCGGCTCAACTTGGCGTGCTGATCTTCCCCAAGGAAAGTGGACAGTGAGTTAGCGGTTATCCGGGTTCTTCGTCCGCTCGAACTCGTCTGGGGTCCTGTACTCCAGGGTCGAGTGCCGTCGGACGCGGTTGTGAAAGACCTCGATGTATTCGAAGATC
>JANNVG010001132.1:0-2772 GCA_031414395.1 Fimbriiglobus sp. | reverse complement strand
ACGGGCGCAGCCCGGCGACCTCCGCCAGGAACCGCCAACGCCGGCGGAGGTCGCCTGCTCCGCAGGCTCGTCCGCCCTTACACGGAGAGTTGTAGCCACTCCCACAGCAACACGGCATCTCTCGCCATCGCCACATCGTGAACCCGCAACACGTGGGCGCCGCCGGTGGCGACAGCGAAGCAATTGATCGCCAGTGTGCCGGCCGCCCGCTCCGCTCTCGCCCGGCCGGTGATCTGCCCGAGGAATCCTTTGCGCGAGACGCCGAGACACACCGGCCGACCATGCTTTGCGTGACCCACCAGACCGTTCAACTGCTGCCGGGTGTGTTCGAGCGTTTTGCCGAACCCGATGCCGGGGTCGAGACACACCGCTCTCGGATCGATGCCGGCCTGCGCCAAAGCGTCCAACCGCTCGGCGAAGAAGGCGTCCACTTCGCTCACCACGTCGGCGTACTGCGGGGCGAGTTGCATGGTCGTCGGGTCGCCCCGCATGTGCATGACCACCAGCCCGGCGCCGGTGCGGGCGGCGAGGGCGATCATGGCCGGGTCGCGGAACCCGCTCACGTCGTTCACGATGCACGCGCCGGCATCCACGCACCGCGCGGCCACGGCCGCCTTCATCGTGTCGATGGAAACGGGCACGCTCGTTCGCTTCGCCAGCTCGGTCACCACGGGCAGCACGCGGCGCAACTCTTCGTCAGTGTCCACCGGTGTGGCGTCGGGGCGGGTGGACTCGCCGCCCACGTCCAGGATGTCGGCCCCGTCCTCCACCAGTTGCAGCCCGTGTTCGACCGCCCGTGCCGGGTCGAAGAACCGGCCGCCGTCGGAGAAGCTGTCCGGGGTGACGTTGACGATGCCCATCACGAGCGGGCGGGGGACGGGGTTCAGCACCCGCCCGCGGCAGTGCCAGAGGAATTCGCTCATACGGGTGTGGTATGAGGTGCGCCGCGCGGTCGGCCTTGATTCGACCGCCACTCGTGGTATTTGCGCGGTTCTTGCACGCCGCACGCCCGCGGCGGATTTCGTCGAGGTTCGCCCATGACCGCCCGCGGTTTGCTCGCCCTCGTGCTGGTGTCGGCCGTCGTCGCCACCGCCCCGGCCCAACAGGGGTTCGCCGCCCCGTCGAATCTGGCCCCGCCCCCACCGCCCAGCTTCGACCCGCCCAAGATCGTCCTGTCTCCGCCCCCGACCGTCGTGGACGGCGGCGGGCTGCTGCCGTCCGAGCGGCCGGCGAAGATCTGGAGCGGGGGCGGCGAACTCGGCCTGAACGGGGCCGACGGCAACTCCAAGCTGTTCGCCCTCCGCACCGGGTTCAACGCCAAGCGGAAGACCGACACGAACCTGCTCGCCACCGACTTCCTGTACACCTACGCCCAGCAGAACGACGTGCTGACGCAGAACCAGGCGCTGTTCAACGCGCGGGACGAGATCCTGTTCCCCGGCTCGCCGTGGTCGCTGTTCGGCTCGACCAACATCGAATACGACCAACTCCGCGCGTACGACTTCCTGATCGGCCTGTACGGCGGGGTGGGCTATCAGGTGATCCAGACGGACGTGATCGACTGGCGGGTGCGGGCCGGCGTCGGGGCCGTGCGGCTGGTCGGCGGGCCGGACGACCGCTGGGTGCCCGAACTGGTGTTCGGCACCGACTTCAACTACAAGATCGACGACCGCCAGTCGTTCGTGTTCAACCTGGACTACTACCCGCGGGTGGACGACTTCAGCCAGTACCGGGTGCGGGCACGGGGGGCCTACCAGATCATTCTGGATCAGGCGAGCGGAACCACCCTGCGGCTCGGCTTCCAGGACCGCTTCGACAGCAACCCCGGCGGCACGGCCAAGAAGAACGACCTGACGTACTACGCCACCCTCGGGTTCACCTTTTAGGCGAACCCCGACCGCAAGGTCGGCGGGTGCTCGGGCGAGTGGCAAGCACCCGCGGCCCTTGCGGGCCGGGTTCGCCATACTGTGACACAACCGGCGGCCTCGGTCGTCTACCCTGTGTGGTAGTACGCTCCGAGGCCGCCGTATGTTTTCCGCCCTCTGCCTGTCGCTCGCCTTCGCCGCCGACCCCAAGCCGGACGCGAAGGAGCCGTTCAAGCCACTCGCCCCGCTCATCGGCGGTTGGAAGTGTTCCGGCAAAGCCGACGACAAGGACCGCACCTTCTGGGGCGAGCGGGCGGAGTGGGCGTGGAAGTTCAAGGGCGACGACGCCTGGCTGACGGTGGCGTTCGAGAAGGGCCGGCACTTCACCGGCGGGGAGCTGCGGCACGACGCGAAGGCGAAGCAGTTCACCCTCTCGCTGACCACCACCGACAAGACCGAGCAGGCGTTCACCGGCACACTCGGCGAGGGGAAGCAGAAAGAGCCGATCCTCACATTGGAGCGCACCGACGGCGACACGGTCCACCAACTCACGCTCACCATGCTGCACACCAACCGCACACTCACCACGATGGCCAGCCGGCCGAAGGCGGTCGAGTCGTTCACCCGCCTGTACCTGATCGGGGCGACGAAGGAGGGCGAGCCGTTCGCGGACGTGGCTAAGGGGAACGAGTGCATCGTGAGCGGCGGCACCGGCACCATGACGGTGACGCACAACGGCAAGACGTACTACGTGTGCTGCTCCGGCTGCCGGGACGAGTTCAAGGCCGACCCGGAGAAGTACATCAAGCTGGCCGAGAAGAAAAAGTAGGGTGGGTCCGGCGGGCGCTTCGCCGGGAGAGACCCACGCGGTGATCACCGTGGGTCTCTCCGGGCGGAGCGCCCGTCG